>JBAZPA010000052.1:0-8148 GCA_041648435.1 archaeon | reverse complement strand
AGTTCCGACAATTCCCTCTCTCAGCTTTCCGCGATTCCCCTGAAATGGGTTAGCATCTCGCTTTTTTCCTCGAGCTCCTTTTCGAGCTTGCTCGTTCTCGAGGAGAATTCCTGAAGCAGTTCGCGCCTCAATTCGTTGCGCGTTTCCTGCATTTTGACGAGCTCGGTGGAATACGCGTGCCTCAGCTGCATGGTTTCGTTCTCGATTTCCAGCACCATTTTCTTCGCGAAATCGCGCTCCTTCTTGAATTCCGTGGCGAGGTCCGATGATTTGTCAGCGTAATTCAATGCCAGTTCCCCGAGCGCCTTTGCACTGTTCGCGGTTTCGGATTGGCATTTCTCCAGTTCCCCGAACTTTTTTTCCTGAGCCTTCAATGCAAGCGAAAGCGCCCGTGCCTCCGCCTCTATTTTCCGGGCGATTTCGGAAACCACCTGCTCCATGTCCGCGGAGCTTTTTTCCCCAACCCTCGCGTAATAGGTTTTTGCCTTGAGTTCCTCGTATTTCTTCTTCAATTCGGAAATTTCGTTTTCCCTTGCGTTCACCAGCGTGGCAAGCCCTGAATCGGCTTTTCCCTGCGCCGGCATTCCCATTGAATTCAGCTGCACCTGAACCCTTTGCAGGAAAAAACCCGTCTTCAAAATCAATCCCAATACCTTTTGTTCAAGCGACGCATAAAGTTCCGGCGCCTCGGATTTGTCGTTCAGCATCCTCTCGTAATTCCTGCCCTTGACTTTCTGCTTTCCGGTTTCCAGCGCGAGGTTGCGCTTCAGCAATTTGATAACGGAATCGTATTCCGCGATTAATTCCTTCGAGCCGTGGCTTTCATTCAATGCTTCCTTTTCCATTTCGCGGATTATTTCACTTATGGTTTCCCTCAGGCCGAGAAGGCCAGTTATCGTCCTTTCGAGCGTGGAAGAGAAAACCGTTCTGCTCAATTCGTGCCACGATGCCGTTGAAACGTCCGAGTGGACCGAATTCGTTCTTTTCATCGCTTCGGAAGCGAGCCCCGAGATGCCATTCATTGCGCTCGGACGAGGTACTCAAGCCACCAATTTATATTTTTTGGTTGCGTTTATGCTTGGATGCGCATAGGAAACAGCAACGGCATACACGTGCACATCGGAAAGGGGGTTTTTCTCGATCCCGAAAGGAAATTCAGCGAAGGAACCGGCGTTGTGAGCCACGCGCATTCCGACCACGCAAAGCTGAAGAAAAATGATTCCCTGATAATGACGCCCCAGACAAGGCAGTTGATTGAAAGCAATTCCGGAAAGAAAACCGGCGCGAATGAAACCGAATTCGGGAAAAAGGTTCCGCTTTCCGACGGATTCGAGCTGAGCCTTCATTCCTCCGGCCATATTCTTGGTTCCGCGCAATTGCTCCTCGAGGGGAGCCAAAGCGTTGCGATAACCTCGGATTTCAAGCTGGAGGACAGCCTCACAATTAAGGGCGCGGTTCCCCTCAAGGCGGAAATCCTCGCGATTGAAACAACCTTCGGATTGCAGAAATTCGCTTTTCCCGGTCACGAGGCGGTTTACGCTGAAATGGCTTCGTGGGCGAAGCGCGAGCTTGAAAAAAACAATTACCTCATGCTTGCGGGCTATTCCACGGGAAAGGCGCAGGACCTCACGGCATTCTGCAATAAGTACCTCGGAATTTCGCCGATTGTGTACCAGCAGGTTTACGACAACAACCTTGTTTACGAGAAAAACGGGGTGAAACTCGGCGAATTCATTAAGCCCACGCACAAACTCAATGAATCGCAATGCCTTATTGTTCCGCCCCACCTCGTTTCGGAGCACTTCCTTCACGCGGTTTCCCTTATAACGGGCAAAAGGGTTTCTTCCGCAATTGCAACCGGCTGGGGAGGAAGAATATGGCCGTTTGACCGCGTCTTTTCGCTTTCCGACCACGCCGACTTCGGCGGATTGTGCGAGTACGTCCGAGAATCGGGCGCGAAGCATATTTACACCTACCACGGATTCGCGGGAGAATTCGCTTCCTATGCAAGCAGGCGCTTAGGGGTGAGCGCGAAGCCCATAGGAAAAGCCGGCCAAAGCGCCCTGAATGAATTCGTTTAAAGGATTTCGGCAGACTTGTTTGGCATGAATCCGCGCGCTCCCTTGCCAAAGGAAATTTACGCGGCGCTTTTTTCGTCTTTCGGACCGCAGGGCTGGTGGCCTGTCCGCGCGGAAAATGAGAAAAGCGCGAATTATCACCCCCAAAATTACTCGCTGCCTGAAACTGAATCCCAAAAGTTCGAGGTCTGCGCCGGCGCAATTCTCTGCCAAAACACTTCGTGGAAGAACGCCTCAAAGGCAATCGGGAAATTGCGTTCCGCAAAAGCGCTTAACGGCAGGGAAATCCTCGCGCTTTCTCCGCCAAGCCTCGCAAAATTAATTCACTCTTCGGGCTGTCATTCCCAGAAAGCGCGCAAGCTCAGGGAATTCGCGGAATTCAATGGAAAAGTTTCCCGCGAAAGCCTTTTGGGGCTCTGGGGAATCGGGCCTGAAACCGCGGACAGCATTCTGCTTTATGCGCACCACGAACCGGTTTTCGTGGTTGACGCTTACACTAAGCGGATTTTTTCGCGCATTGGTTTATGCGCAAAGAATGCGGATTACCGCGAAATCCAATCCCTCGTTCACTCAAAGTTTTCCGTTTCGCACCGCGAGTACAATGAATTCCACGCATTGCTCGTGAAACTGGGAAAGGATTACTGCAGGGCAAAACCCGTTTGCAGGAACTGCCCCCTGAAAGGCGAATGCGCTTTCGGAAAAAGTCGCTTAAATGAAGTCCTGTGAATCATTCTTTTTTCAGGCTTATTCCGAGTTCATCCAGTTGCTTCTGGCTCACTTCGCTCGGAGCGTCAAGAAGAACGTCCCTTCCGAAGGCGTTTTTTGGGAACGCGATTGTTTCGCGAATGGAATTGCTTTTCGTGATTATTGCAATCATCCTGTCAAGGCCCATTGCTATTCCGCCGTGCGGGGGCGCGCCGTACCTGAAGGCATTGAGGAGGAAACCGAATTTCTGCTCCGCCTGCTCGTCAGTTATTCCGAGAACCCTGAAAATCCTTTTTTGGAGTTCTATGTCGTGAATCCTTATCGAGCCTCCCGCGACCTCGGAACCGTTAAGCGCGAGGTCGTACGCTTTCGACCTTACTTTTTCGGGATTTGATTCCAGCATTTCGAGGTCCTCGTCGCGCGGCGAAGTGAAAGGATGGTGCATTGAAACGAATTTTTTCTCTTCCTTGCTGTATTCCATCAGGGGGAAATCGGTTATCCAGCAGAACGCGAATTCGTCCGGATTGGTTTTGTCCTTCCGCAAATCCGGTTTTTCGCTCCCGTATTTTTCCATTGCCGTTTTGTATTCAATGCGCCTGAAAGGGGTTTTCACCTTAACATCAAGGGATTTTTTCATTGCATGCTTTACTAACCCTTCCATTAACTCAAATACGTCCTCCTGTTCAACGAAGCTCATTTCAATGTCCAATTGCGTGAATTCCGGCTGCCTGTCCGCCCTCAAGTCCTCGTCGCGCAGGCAGCGCGCAATCTGGAAGTATTTGTCGAAGCCCGAAACCATGAGCATCTGCTTGAACAATTGCGGGCTCTGGGGCAATGCATAGAATTTTCCAGGGGAAATCCTGCTTGGAACAAGGTAGTCCCTGGCGCCCTCAGGGGTGCTTTTCGCGAGCAATGGAGTTTCTATTTCATAGAAGCCCTGCCTGTCCATGTAATCGCGTATTGATTTTATGAAATGGTGCCTCAGGCAGATGTTTGACTGCATTTTTTTCCTTCTCAAATCGAGAAACCTGAATTTGAGGCGCGTTTCCTCGTCGGCGCGCACCACTTCCTCCGTGATGTCGAAAGGTATGGGCTCGGCTTTGCTCAGCACTTCCGCCTTGTCCGCGAGGACCTCGATTTTTCCCGTCGGAAGGTTCGGATTTTCAGTGATTCTTTTCTTCACGGTTCCGCTTGCCCTCAAAACGGATTCGCTCAGGGCGTCTATATCACTTTTCAGCACGATTTGCGTGACACCGTACCTGTCGCGCAAGTCTATGAACGAGATTCCCTTGTGCTTGCGCACCGACTGCGCCCAGCCGCACAGGATTACTGCCTTTCCCTCGTCGCCTTCCTTCAGTTCTCCGCAGGTGTGTGTTCTCAGCATTGAATCACGAAAGAATCTGCTTCAATTTGTTTTTAATGGTTCGCAGGAAAAGGGAAAATCAGGCAAAAGGATTCCGCAGAGCGGAAAAATAAAGGGCTGCAACAAAACCAATTTTAAGGCAATAAATTCCAAAAATGGATTCAATCAAATTATTTCTTCTTTTTCTTTTTCTTTGCTGCCATTTCGGTTGTCGCCTCCAAAAAAAATTTTATAGTAATGACAAAATAATAAATGGCGTTTCAGTATTTAAGCTTTTTTGTCCAATCGTCGTTTCACGAAAATTTTTCCGGTTTTTTTTGCGGAAAAGATTTTTCACAGGAAAAGCGCGGCAATCATCGCCGCAATGAACAAAATCACGCCCCAGTCCAGATTGTAATACATTATGGCCATGGACACCACGGGCCCCGCAAGGAATATGGGGTCGCGGTTCGTTCCTATGAAGAAGCCGAAAGCCATTCCGAGAATGAAAATGAATACGAGGAAAGTCCCGACTTTCCTTGCAATGGACGCAATCGTTTTTTCGAATCCCTTGAAGAATTCATAAATCATGCTCATGGGTTTCCCCCCGATAATATGCCCGTCCGTTAACAAATAAAATACTTCTCTTTCATTTCCCGCGGATGCATTCTGCCATTTCCCTGAGCAGTCCTTCGGGATTCTTTGCCTTTATGTAGGCCGACGAGAGCAGCACCCCGCTTGCGCCCAGCTCGATTGCGCGCCTGACGTCCTCTGCGCTTGAGATTCCCGCGCCGCAGAGCACCCTTGCCCCCAAAATCCCTGAAACGCCCTTTACTGCATCCGCCACTATTTCAGGCCTTGCCCTTGAAACCGAAATTCCGCTTCCAATCAATTCAGGGGGCTCAATCGCAATGTAATCGGGTTCAAGCGCAGCCAATTCAACCGATTCCGCCAAATCCTTTGTGCAAAGAATCGTTTCAAGTCCCATTCCCTTTGCGCGCAAAATGATTTTTTTGATTGCCGGCTTGGAAATCCTGCGCTCGGCATGATTCATGATTACGCCTTCGCAGCCCGAATCCTTTATCGCCTCGAGCGTTATCGCACCGGTGTGGCTTCCCGGCTCGAATTCGTCCGCTGACTGCGCGAAAGTTTCAATTCCCAATGCCGCGATTTCCTTGAGGTCCAAAAACTGCGGCGCCGCGGCAATCCTTGTACCGAACTCATCAGAAACGCTTTTCGCGATTCTTGCGAGTTCAACCCCGTTTTTTCCGATTGACTCACGGTATGCCTTGAAATTCAAAACAATTATTGGCGCTTTTTCTTCCAATTTTCTTCACCTGAGCTGAATGGGAAGGGGCGGATTTGGACCGCCGACCGCCCGGTTATCAGCCGGGTGCTCCAACCAGACTAAGCTACCCTCCCACAGCCTTTTCTTCGCAAGAAAAGGCTGGCGAAAAGAATAACTTTTGCTCTGCAAAAGTTTGGTTGCGAAAAGAACACTTTTGCTGCGCAAAAGTCGCTTCGCGAAACGCTATTGAATTCCCCCTTGTAAATCCATTTAAATGTATCCAGCCCCATTTTGTTAAGATGCTTTGAATCGCCATTGCCGTGGTCAATGATAGGGGCTTGCCGGGGGCAATCGCCTGCCGAGGGACCGTAGGCAATCGGGCGAGCCCGGTAGTGTAGTGGCCAAGCATACAGGGCTTTGGACCCTGGGACGGGAGTTCGAATCTCCTCCGGGCTATGAAAAAGCGGAAGCGCAGGCAAAAAAATAAATTCAGGAGCGTCATAATATGTGCGGTGAAACAATGGTGGGAATAGGAAAAAATAAGGCGTTTTCCACCCTGAATTTCGGGGTCAAGAAAGTAAATGCTAACCAAAAGTACGGCGGGAGGGGCCTGCTGCAGCTGGCCGCGCATCCGGAATCTATGCGTTCATCGAAAAAAATCCCGAAAATGCCCGAATTCAGGCAAACGCTCATTGCCTCGCTTTCAAGGGTTTTTCCCAACGGAATTTCAAGCGAGGAATTCCGGAAGGCGCTTTCGCACAAAAAGCACCTTGCAAAGGAGAACCCGATTATGAAAGACGCCGCGCTCAATGAAAAGGTAATTTACAATCTTTGGGGATACAAAAGCAGGAAATGATTCCTTAAAATTACTTTTCAGGCCAATTGTTTCGGTAATTCGCTTGATTGCGGAAGGAATTGAAATAGAATGGCTTGGCCATGACGGCTTCCTCGTGAAATCCGCGGGAACCGTGCTGTGCTTCGACCCGTTCGAGGCAAACGCAAGCGCGAAGGCTGATTTCATTTTCATTTCCCACGAGCACCATGACCATTTGAGCCCGAAGGACATTGAGGCGTTCCGCAAGCCAAGCACGGTAATAATCGCGTCCGAATCCTGCCGCGGAAAAATCGCGGACGCGCATTTCCTGAAGCCGGAGCAGTCAATTGAAATCGCCGGCATAAAAGTCAGGGCGGTCCGCGCCTACAACACGAACAAGTTCCGCTCGCCGGGAGTGCACTTCCACCCAAAGGAAAACAACGGCATTGGCTTCGTGGTCGAATTTGCGGGAAAGAGGGTTTACCACGCTGGGGATACGGATTTCATCCCTGAAATGAAAAAGCTCGGCAGCATTGACGTGGCTTTTTTGCCCGTAAGCGGAACCTATGTAATGACCCCCGAAGAAGCTGCTGAAGCCGCGAACGCAATAAAGCCGAAAACCGCGATTCCCATGCATTACGGAAAAATAGTGGGAACGAAAAGCGACGCGGAAAAATTTGCCTCGCTTTACAAGGGAAAAACCGAAATATTGGGTTGAACCATGCTTCTCGACTTGGACCTCACGATGCGCTCCGGCCAGACACCGCACTTCGTGTGGCACCATTCCGCGGAAGAGGGTTATTCGCGGGCCCTGAACGGGAAAACCGTGACACTTTCCCTGAGCAAAGAAAAACCCGAATCCAACAACGAAAAATTCTGCAATGAAATGCTCCGCTCCGAGGACGATTTGGAAAAAATCTGTTCGCGGATTTCCGAAAACGACGTGTTCATGCGGAAAGCCGTGAGCGATTTCCGCGGTTTGAGGATAACGAAAAGCGATGCATGGGAAACGGCTTTCTGCTTCATCACAAGCGCGAACAACAGCATTCCCAACATACGCAATTCAGTGCAGAAATCAATGGCAGCTTTCGGGGAAAAAAATTCAGAAGGACTGCACGAATTTCCGTCCGCAGAAACAATTTCCCGCGTTCCGGAAACCGAATTGCGGAAGTGCTCCTTGGGATTCAGGGCGAAATACCTCCTGAAAACCGCCTCGATGTTCTGCGGGAACGACACGGATTTCAGGTCCAAGGAAGAAGCCAAGGAGTTCCTTTTGTCCTGCCCCGGAATAGGCGAAAAGGTAGCGGAATGCGTGTGCCTCTTCGGCTACGGCTTCACTGATTCCTTTCCCGTTGACGTGTGGATGCAGCGCGCAATGAAGGTTGTTTACTTCGAGGAAAAGGAGCCCAAACTGAAGGAAATTTACGCGAAGGCTGACGAACTCTGGGGGCCGTTGAAGGGCTACGCCCAGCAGTATTTGTTTTACGAGTTCATGAGCAATAAGCGCAGGGAGCATGCAAACAAATAAATTCGGTAAAAGCGATTTTTGGATTGGTGGAAAAAATGGGATTTTTCGGTTTCGGGAAAAAGGAAGAGAAGGCCGAAGAAAAAAAGGGTTCCGCGGAAGCCGGAACCGAAGGCAGGTACGAGGATGCGTGCGCGCTCTGCGGAAAAGGCCCAACCGAAAAGAAGTGGATGGGAAAGTACTGGCACAAGTCCTGCATGCGCAAGAGCAGGAAATTCGCGAAGGGAATGTTCTGATTAGCGCTGATTGAAATGAATTCCAATGCCCTGACCAAAAATGGAATCCTTGGAATTCCCGGAAAAGACTTCAAGCCGAATGAATTCCGCGAGCTCGGAAAATCCATAGGAACTGTTGCGCTTTCTTCGGGGCATAAAACCGTTGTCGTGGGCAGGGACA
>JBAZPA010000051.1:0-8166 GCA_041648435.1 archaeon | reverse complement strand
ACTCTACTTTATATGAAGCCGAGTTTGCGACAGCGGTCCATTTCAAGCTTACCTGCGCGTTTCCCAAGGCGGCAGCCAGATTGGCGGGAACCGCGGGCGAAGAAACAACCGTGAGGGTGGTGCTGTAAGGCCCCGTGGGATTGCAGCCCGAATTCGCGCTTGCTGTAATGGTTGAGGTGCCCCCCGAAACTCCGGTTGCGAGGCCAACTGAATCCACGCTTGCGATTCCGCTGTCCGAGCTTTTCCACGTGCTCTGGCTTGCGGTGTTGGTTATCGTGAATTGCTGGGTCTGCCCCGAATAAATCGAGGGATTTGTCGGGGAAATCGCGCAGTTGCTGCTTACAGAATTCACAGTGCCTGAAGCCGAAACGGTTTTCTTGGCGTCGGTAACGTAAAAGTTCACTGCCGCGCTTCCGCCCTTCGCGCACTTTATAGTGGGATTCTGGCTCGCCGAAGTGCTGGGCGCAACGAATGCGCAATTCAAGGGATTCGAGCCCGCGAATTCCCACAAATAAGTGTAGGGGTTAGGAGCCGTTATCGGGTCTCCGTTGTGGCCGCTTCCTTGCATCGTGAAATTTGTGTTTACCTTGATATTGAATGGGCCGTTGTCGATTGTCGCGGACAGGTTGTCGCAGGCATCGCGGTAATTGCACAAAATTCCCGTGAAAGGCAGGGAGAATGCCGAGTAACTCGTGAGGAAACTCTTTGCCTCGTTTATTTTGTACTGGCAGGAAAGGCTTGCGCCCGGAACCGGAGGCAGAACGGTTTTCGTGAAATCGCAGTTGAGGTTCGCGGTGCCATCCGTGCAGCTCGCCTGTCCGTAATACTTGCTTCCGCTCCAAGCCGCGGTGTTTGCGCTTTCGGGGTAAACGGCCGGATAGGCGTCGCTTTCGTGCCTGCACGCGACCGCGTTCCTCTCGTTTCCCGAACTGTTCGCAATCGCGATGTCCTCCGCGCCCGTCTGAATGTCGGTTGCGCCTACAAAGCATTTCGTTTCGACGCTTGCATTGGTCAGGGCATTGAAATCCGCAATCGAATAATACGAGCTTCCGAGGCCGTGGCTAGACTTGTATGCGGTTGAATAAAGCGTTGTGAGCTGGCTGTTCGGGGAATTGTGCACGTAATAATACTTCGAGCTTCCCGCGGGAGGGTTGTTTTTTGCCACGACCCTGTAAAACGAAATCCGCTTGAGGAAAGTCACCTGTCTTTCGTATGTCGCGGTTCCGAGGTTCGAACAGGATATTACGAATGTGGCTTTCACGTCCGCGCTTCCCGTGGCGCTGGTTTCAGCCAGGCTCGAAGGGCTTGCATTGAACTGGGGCTGCGAAATCTGGTTAAGCGCCTCCGCGGAAACCACCGTGTTCTTTACGCTGCAGCTCACCTGGTTTTCCATTGAATTTATCGCGGCATTCGCGTATTCCCCGACTTTTGCTTTGTACAGCGCGATTTCAGGCGAAGTATTGCTTGCCAGCAAGGTGTTGCAGTCGTTTCCCGCGGTTCTAGCCATCTGCACGTAGGCCTGGTCGGTAAGCGCGTCCGAAACCGCCTTTCCCGCCAAAGCGTAAGCGTTGATCCACGCCTTCTGCGTCGCAATCGTTGAAATGTCCGAGTAATTGTACTGCCTTATCGTGTCGTTTTCCATCATCGTCATCGTGGTTCCAAGAATTATTATTGCAATCAGTGCGCTTGAAGCGCTCAATGCACCTAATTTGTTCATTTTGAAGTTCATGTTTTTGTCACACACTTCTGTATCGGTGAGGAAGAGCCCTGATTTCCGAGGCCGTTGCCGTTGTCCGAGTAAACGTAATAGTAATCACAGGCGTATGCCTGTCCGCCCGAAGTCATGCTGGCGGTGTTGTTCAGGTAAAGCCCCACGATTGCCTCGTCGCTCGCCCCGAGATTCAATGGCGCGTAGGGGTTTGACTGCGATGCCAGTTCCAGTTGTGCAATCGAGATTCCGGATATGACTATTATGATTGCGATGCCGAACATGGCGTCAATAGAGAAAATGAATCCTTTTTCCATTTCGTTTTCACCGCATTCTTCACTCATTCTGGTTCCACGCGTACAAAGTGAATGCCCCTTTCGCCATGTTGCAGATTCCGCTTGCCATGCACGAAGAAAGCTCTTGCCTTGTAATCTGGCTTCTTGTCTGGCCCGGCCACAGCGCGGCGCCAGTCCTGTAATAGTAAACAACCGTTCTTTTCACGGAATAGTAGTTTTTTGCCGCGCCCAATTGCGCCAATCCGGTTGAGTAATTCCCGCAGTCCGTGAGGAGGTTTGCCCCGCTTCCCCCATCGTCAATAAGACAGCCGAATCCGTCGGGAATCCCCATTTCCTGCCTTGTTATGTTCTTTAATTTTGTGGGGATGCAATTGTTGAGGTAAGCCAAGTGATTTCCCGTGTCGGTTTCAATGAGCTCGCAAACTATCGAGGGATTCGCAGCAAGATTGTTCGAGGCAAGCTCCGCAATCTGAAGCACCTGCGCCTGAAACTGCTTTTCCTTAAGAAGCGTTGACTGTTCTTCCGTCCAATGCAATACTATCCCCGTTGAAGCGGTTATGAGAATAAGCGAAAGCAGCAGGTCCAATGAAAGCAATTGCCCCTTCCTCAAGAGCACACCCCCGGAGAGGCGGAAGTGCATGCAATGATGTTCCCGCTGTATTTTGTGAACGTGTTTGCCACGCTCGCAATGGGAATGGATTTCGTTACCATTTTCCCGCTCGTGGGCTCGGTTGCGCTGACCGCTATTTTTCCCGGCGAAACCGAAACCGTTGCGCTCAAATCCATTTTTCCGCCGGAGCCGAAAACGGTTATGAACGGAACAGGGTAACTCAACTGCGAGCCGCTCTCGCGCAATGTCTTGCTCAATTCAATCACCTGATTCACGTTGAGCGCGATGTACATTGCCTGGTCCCTTATTCCTATGGCGTTCTGCGCGCTTTCCATGTTCTTTGCCACGGTTATCGTGGACTGAAGCACTATTAGCGCAATCAGAATCGTTATTATGAGGTCAAAGCTTATTTGCCCGCCTTGCGAGTGGAATTTTTGCATGCAATAAGGAATGCTTTACTTAATATATAAAATTACTTTCCCGCCCCTGATGAAACCGATGCCCCCTTTTGCGCATTCCCTCTCGCTGAAGCCGTTTCCTTCCGCCTTCGCATTCCTTCCCCACACAAGCAACGGCACTGCGTCCGCGGAGTGCCTTTTGATTGAAGTCGGAGTGGCGTGGTCCGCTGTCACAATGAGCCTGTCTTTTTTTCCGTCCAGGATTTTCCTGAGCTTTCCGAAAAACCTTTTATCTATTGCCGAAACCAGTCTTGCTTTTTCCTCCGCGTTTCCCTCGTGGCCCGCCTCGTCGGTTTCCTTGAAGTGCACGTAAAAGGCATTGCAGTCCTTTTGGCCCGCGATTGCCCTGAGCGCTTCCTTCGCGCATTTTTCCGCCCGCCTTTCCGCCCAATCCCAGTACTTTCCGCCCGTGTTTTCAGGATAACAAAATTCGCGTTCCTTCATTCCGGTTGCCCTTGCAATTCCCTTTTCCAGGGGCATTCCCGCCACAGCGCACCACTTCATTCCAGTTTTTTCTCCAATCGGCTCCAGTTTGGGAAGAATTGTTCCGGCACCCCTCAGCAGAATCAGGTTTGCTTCCGGCAAGCCCCTTTTCCTTCTCCTTGCGTTCACTTCGCTTTCTTCAAGCGCCTTCCTTGAACGCAAAACGAATTCGTTTATTGCCTGCGCGGTTTTTCTTGTCTTCTCCGAGCCCCCGAGCGCAATGCATTTCCTTTCGCTTTCGCTTCCCCTTCCGCTGATTATTCCCACGAGCCCCCTTCGCTCGTAAGCCGGATCCGTGTTGCCCACATTTGGGGAAAAGTTTCCGCTTATCACGAGCACGCCCCTGTGCCCCGCGGTTGCCCTGAACTCAAACCGCTTCCCGATTCCTGTTTTTGCGTTCACCTCCAGCGCAAGCTTTTCAGATTCTTTCGTGCCCAAACTTCTTCCCACGCGCCTGTCGATTATTTTTCCGTTGCGCGCTGTGGCAAAGTTTGCGCGCAGGGCAATTCCCTTTCCGATTTTCATTCCCGCGCCGAGCGCTTCAAGCGGCCCCCTTGCCGTGTTATGCCTGAACGGGGCATAACCCAAAACCGAAAGAACCGCGGCATCAGATTCGGGGGCGATTCCTTTTCCCACGGTGTAAACCATTCCGGTTTTCCCGTTCCTTGCAAACCAATTGAGATTGCGCGGATTCGCGGCTTCAAGCGCAGTCCTCTTCTGCTTTATTGAATCCGCGAGCCCGTCGATTATGACGAAAACCGTTTTTCCGTTTTCCTTCAAGCGACCACTTCCAATTCCAGTTCGTTTCCCTTCGAATCGTATGCCTTCAGGCTTTGCGCGCTGAAGGGCCTGCAGATTATCAGATTCACCTTTCCCAGCTTGGGAAACGCAATCAAATCCCCTGCAGAGGGCCTGTTGGAATAATTCGGGTGGGAGTGCACGGAGCCGTTCACCTTTGTCGTCATCGGAAGCAGGTCCATTCTCAGCGACGAGAACGCGTTTCCGTAAACCGAGGGCAGCATTACAAGGCCGCAAATTTTGCTGTTTTCCACTTCAAGCAATGCAATGAACTCGTTGGGCCAGGTGCTTTTTGCGGCCTCCATTATTGCCCGCATTGCTTCCAATGCAATTTTGTACATGCTTAATCCAGGCGCTTTTTGGTTATTATTGCTTTTGGCTTTCCCCCTCAAATTCCAAAGTAAATGAGTATTGTGGGAAACGCGAGGAACGCCATGCAATGCGTCCTCTTCAAACCCAGAATTTGGGGCGTGATTCCAATCAGGCTTCCTATTCCCATCACCGCAATTCCAATCGGGCCGCAAAGCAGGAAAGTCATAATGCAAATGAATGCGAGCGCAAAAGCGCTTGCCTTTGAATAATTTATTTTTTCGAGCGCTTTCACGGCTTTTCCGGAAAGCCACCTGCAGAACATGAAGGAAATCCCTGCCGCCACGAGAACGGCCAGGAATACTGCGGGCAACTGGCTTTCCGCCAGCGAACCCAATGATTTCACAGCGACCGCGCTTCCCGTTCTTGGCAATCCCGTAACGAAAAGGAAAAAGTAGCTGAGAACCGTTCCCGAAACCGAAGCGCTTCCCAGCATTGCCAGGTATTCCATTCTGTTGAGCCTCCCGAAAACTTTTTCCACCATGAATGCCGCCTGATTGCTCCCCATGCTCGGAATCATCGAGACAACGCTTCCCGCAATGAAGCCGAATCCCGTTCCGCGCCATACGACTTTTGCCTCCATTTTTTCTTCCCCCTCCGATTGAACCGGAATCGAATTGTTTTCGCGGATGCTTTGAATCAAGGTGCTTGCACCGAAGAATCCGGTTACCAGCGCGAAAAGGGGGTTCGGAAAAGCGAGGAAGTTCAGGGCGGTTTCCCCGAGCGCCGCGGAAACCAAAATTACCGCGATTCCAAGAACCTTTTTCCTGTTCCCTTTCTCGAACGCGACCATCAGCGCGAGGGACAGAATCAGGAGCCAGGGAGTAATTGCGCGTATGATCGGGAAGAATTTTTCCGCAAACCTCAAATAAATTCCGGCAATTGCAATGGAGAGAATTCCCCCGAAAAGCGCCCCCGAAACCGCGAGCCTTATCGCAATAGTTCCCTTTCCCTTCAATAGCAATGCGTGGCCGGGCAAAACCGACAAATAGTTTTCCTCGCTCGGCGCGCCCAGAAGAATGCTTGGAATGAAGTCCGAGAACGAATGCGAGACGCTCATTGAGATTACGAATAACGCGAGGTTGAAATCGTTTTTTGCCGCCGCAAGCGGAACAAGGATTGAAACCGTATTCAAATGTATTCCGGGCACGAGTCCCGTGATTAATCCAGCAACCGTTCCCGCCAAAACGAAGAGGATTTCAATCATTTCAAGCCCCGCCTGAAATATTTCGGCGGCGCCAGGATCATTTTTCCTCGCTTGAAATCTTTTCCGCGACCAGTTCCATTTCGCCTCGGTATTCAGCAACCTTCCCGATTGCCTTCAGCCGTTTTCCTTTTTTTGCAAGGCTGATTTCCTCATTGCTCGGGGAAAAAAGCACGGCCTTCACTTCGTTTCCGTCGCTAAGCGAAAAGAAAAGCGTGTTTTTTGCAAAGAACGCGCCTTTCACGATTCCAGTTACTACAATCCTTTGCCCGGCCATTCCAGGATTGATTTCGCCTATGGTTATTTGCGCCGGTTCGACAAAGAGCGAAAGGAAAAGCAGTCCCGCGGTTCCCCCAATTGAAATGAGCAGCGCAAGCAATGCCAAAGAGTTTCCTGAAAGCATTCAGGAAGCGGGAGCGCAATGATTAAAAGCCCGGATTTTTTTTCGTCGAACGCATTACGGTTTTACGCCCGCCTTTTGCCTGTCCGGAATCATTCTATTCCAACCGGTTTTTTTCCCATGAAAGCCTGCCTGAACAGCACTTTGACGCGCTCGCCTTTCTTCGGCCTTTTCGCACACGCGACTTCAATGAGGCCGCTTCCCGTTCCGCCGAAGAAATCGTATTCCATCTCGACAATCGCCTTTCCCCTTTCGCAGGAAACCACTTTGCCGAAGGCGTAATTCTTTGAGTAAAAGAACCTGAAGAACATAACCACTATCACTATCGCGAAAATAACCGCCGCAAGAAGCGCTGTGCGCATTCCGAAGTCCAGGAATTCAAGCTGCTGCGGAATCCACGCCAATTGCACCAATACCACGAGAACCGCGAAGAAGGCCGCGTGCTCCGCCTTTCCCCCGAATTTTTTCCTCGAAAGCCACAGGAATGCAAGGTAAACAACCGCAAGCGCGCCTTCAATGGCCATTCCGTACGCGAAATTCGCGAAGCTTGCGGCCACTGCGACCGCGAGCATCAGCACAAGCAAAATTTCGAGTACCGCAATCGCCATTTTTGTTTCCCTTGAAGGGTCCTTGCTTTCAGGCATTTTTTCCCCCTCTTTCAGCACGCCGTGTTCAGCCTTATTGTTGCTCCCTGATAGGTTGTCGCTGCCACCAGGTCATTCACAGTGTCCGAAAAACTTATTGTTTCCATTACGGGCCTGTTCGTTATGATGTTGAAGCATATTGCCGTTCCGTTGTCCTTGTAATCTATTTTTGTTATGAGGTAATTCCTCGGGGCCTCGTTCAGCTTGTTTATCGCCTGCGCCTTCACGATTGCCAGGGCTGTGGTAATGTTGTTTTCCTTTGCGGCAATCGTAAGAACCCCTATTGCGACGAAAATCACGACTGCCGTGACAAGTATGAGCTCGAAGCTCGACTGCCCCTTATGACAGAGTGGCATTTGTCACACCGTTCTTTTTTTCAATGCTGACAAGGCCTGACGCCGGCCCCGTGAGTGTAAAATTGCAGGCAACGCTTCCCGGAGCCGTAATGGTTCCGTTGCACTGGTTGTTGGGGCACCCTGCAATCGCGTTGAGGTCCGGGCTCAGGGGCGCAAAGAAAGTTATCGTGTTGCTGTTGCACTTCACTGTGCACGCGGTCGCCCCGCAATTCGGAACGTAAAGCGAAATCTGCTGCTTTGCGTCTCCGGAAATCAGCTGGATGTTTGTGACCGCGTTAACGAGCTTTTTTGCGGCAAAGCTGGTCTGCCCGACCCTCGCGACGTCCTCCACCGAGCGCAGCGAGACGTTTATCGTGGGAAGTATCATTGTCTGCACATAAATAAGCAGTATTATGAGCACGAGCATGAACTCGATTGAAATCTGTCCTTTATTCTTCAAAGCAAAATCCTCCAAATGATGTCCCCAAGAAACCCCGATGCAATGAAGGCGATGAGCACCGCCGGAACGAAGGGCGCGCTCAACTTAACCCCGATTTTGTCTTCAAGCATTCCCTTTTTCACTAACTCCTCCAATTCCCTTATTTCGTTTTCAGTTACTCCCATTGCCCTTTTGCGCGAAACTATTTCCCTTCCCCTGCGGGAAAGCATCTGGCGAAGGGCGCCGAGATTATTAGCCTTCAAGTGCTTTATAATTTTTCCCATTTCCAGCGGCCCGGCCCTTTCGATTTTTCCTTCGATTTCCACGATGCTTTCCGCGGGAATTTCCCCTTCCGCCAATTCCGAAATCCTTTTGGTTTTCCTGAACACCTCGTTCCTGCTTGCCAGATAGAATTTTATTAT
>JBAZPA010000050.1:0-8179 GCA_041648435.1 archaeon | reverse complement strand
AGCCTTCCGCGCGCTGAAGTACTGGCGCGGCGACCCCGACCAGTGACTCCGGCGGGAAAACCTCCAAAGTTGCGCTAAAAAACGGCCTCATTTTGCGGACAAAAGGTTCCTTATGCGCGAAAAGTCCGATTCCCCGATTTCGCCGAGCAGGTAAAGGACCGCAAAAAACAGCGCGAGCATCCCGATTGAAACCGGAATCAGGAGGATTCCCTGGAATCGCGCGAAACCCGATGCCCCAAAAACTGCAGCCGTGGCGACCGCCATTTTGAGCAGCGATTTTGCGGACACGAAGTTTCCGTACATTCTCGCGGCGTACGCGATGCAAGCCGCGGAGCCGAAGCCGAAGGAAATCATTATGGAAATCGCTGCGCCGTTTATGGAAAACGCTGGTATGAGGAAAAAGTTGAGGCTGGCGTCCATTATTATCGAGACGATTCCTATCGCGACAGGAAATCTCGGCCTGCCGCTTGCGGAAATGGCGGACGCCATTATAAAGAACAGCGAGTAGGCGAATGCCGCGACCGCGAGGATGGAAAGCGTTGCGGTGGCCGCGGAATATCTCGCGGAAAAGAAAAGGGAAAGCAGGGGGCCGGAGTACGCTATTATTACCGCGCTCATGGGGAGCATTATTATCAGCGAATAGCGCACGAGCTCGGAAACGTACCTGTTGGAAACGCGCGCGTCGCCCCTCGAAACCGAATAGGAAATCAGGGGGAAGGCGATTGCAATGAATGCCATGGCCGCGAGCTGGGGAATGCGCGAAATCACCGTGGCAGCGGAGTAGAGACCGGCGAGGAAGTTCGCGCTCTGGGCTGGAGAGAGGGCGCGAATGAAAAACAGGTCGATGCTAAGCATAATGTTCGTCACAATCGCGAAAGTGACCATGGAAAGCGTGAACAGGGCGAACCTTTTCGCGGGAAAGCCCGCCTTCGCCCTTTCAACCGAGGGCTTTTTGATTTTTACCAGCGCGAGGGAAATCAGCGCTGCCATGAACGAGGAGATGACGAAGCCGGCTATCGCGCCGAACAGCCTGAAGCCCGCGGCCGCAAGCAAAACCATCAGCAGGAATTTCAGGGCAACATAAAAAATGTTTATTTTGGACTGGAGCACGAATTCCCTTTTGCCGTTCAGGAAACCCATAAAGACGCCTATCACTGGATGAGTAAGGAGCAGAATCAGCGCCACCTGAAACACGAACAGGCCGGAATCGTAATTCAGTATTCCGAGAATCGGAACAGCAAGAATCGTCAGGACCGCGAACAGCGCTATGCTGGCAGCCAGCTGCAACTTGAGCGCGAACGCCCTGCCCTTCCTTTCGTCGAATTTTTCCTCGGAAACGAACTTGGAAACAGACTGCTGGAAGCCGTTCACGAGAATCTGGTCGAAAAGGGAAACGAACGCCACTATGGTGGCGAAGGCGCCGAATTCCGCGACCGAAAAAATGTACTTGCCAAGAATGAAATAAATGAGGTAACCGGAAACCGTGAAGGCGCCGAAAGACAGCGCCATCCAGAAAGTAGACTTCTCAATGCTTGCCGGCATCAGGTTCCACTCTTTACCTTCCGATTCCCCTGAAAATGATTCCAGCGAGGGAAATCCCGCTTTTGTCCAGCCTGTTCCTGCCGTCCACTACCGCCTTCACTCCGGCTTTCTTGAGAAATTCAGGAGTGAGTTTTTCAACAAAAGAATCGTGGTCGGTTGCGAGCACGATGCAGTCCGCGCCCTCCAAAGCGGATTCGAGGGAGGGCACGGTGCTGTGCGGGGAAATGAACGGGTCGAAGACGCGCACTTCCGCGCCGCGCCTCTTCAGCTCCGAAATTATTTCGAAAGAGGGGCTTTCGCGGAAGTCGTCCACGTTGCGCTTGTACGCGACGCCGAGAACCGCGACCTTCGCGCCCTTCAAGGGAATTCCGGCCTCGTTCAAGGCTTCCTGCGCGAGGAAAACAACGTGGAAGGGCATCGCATTGTTTATTTCGCGCGCCAATGAAAGGAATTTGTGGTTGAAGCCGTTTCGCTTCGCGCGCTCTATGAGGTAATACGGGTCGACGCTGATGCAGTGCCCTCCGACGCCGGGGCCGGGGTAAAAGGGCATGTAACCGAAGGGCTTCGTGCTTGCGCCTTCAATCACTTCCTTTGTGTCAATGCCGAGTTTCCTGAAGGACTGCGCCAATTCGTTGACGAACGCGATGTTCACGTCGCGGAAGCAGTTCTCGGTTATTTTCACTGCTTCGGTGGCTTTCACGGAATTCAGCGCGAGGACGTTCGCGGAAAGAATGCTCTCATAAAACGATTTCGCCTTTCGCACTCCCTCCGCGCTGAGGCCCCCTATTACGCGCGGAATATTTTCAATAGTCCACTTCTTGTTTCCGGGGTCGATGCGCTCGGGGCAGTGGCAGAGGTAAAAATCCTTTTCAGCTTTCAGGCCCGAACCCTTTTCGAGCAGGGGCTTGCATATTTCCTCTATTGTTCCGGGATAAATCGTGGACTCGATTATTATTGTCTGGCCTTTGCGGATTTTCGGCGCTATGCTTCTGCACGCGCCCTCCAATGGCCTGAGATCGGGAAGGTGCTTTTCATCCACGGGAGTGGGAACGCACACAACCACGAAATCGGAATCCGGAACCGAAGCGAAATCCGTAGACGCGGTTATTTTTCCTTTTTGCGCCCTGACTTCGCGCTTCAGGTATTCGTCTTCAATCGGGCTCTCGCCGGAATTTATTTTTTTCACTTTTGCGGGGTCAAGGTCTATTCCGCGCACTGAGTATCCTTTCGCGGCGCTGAGGCACGCGAGAGGAAGGCCCACGTATCCCAATCCGACAATGCACACTGTTTTTTCCAATTCCATCACTTCCGGAAAATGCTTATGAAAACGCTTTTGAAAAAACGAAATCCCGAATGATTACTTCTGCCTCTTGAATAAAAACACTCCGTCCTGTGCGAACACGCGTACAAAATTCGAATCGGAGCGGAGTTCCGAGAACTCCTTCGCTGCCGTAGAGGCGCTGGGATTGTCAGTTCGCGAGGAATCTATGAGAACATAATCCGCGCTTTCCAAGGTTTCGGGGAAATAGCCGGCAAACTTCCTTCCGGAGAGCTGGGCGAGGAAGAAGGAGTCCGCGCTCACGCGCGCTTCGGCGGGAACCATCCCGATGGCTTTCCATGCAATCGCATCGTGGGGAGTGAAGGCGTACTTCTGCGCGGAAAAATTCGCCTGAGTCGGAACGGGGCTGAGCGCGCTCAGGGGAGAAGGCGAAAGAAGGGCATTTGAAAGAACTGCCGCAACAAGAATCGCAAGGGAGATTCCCAAAATTGCTTTTTCCTTTGCCCTTGGAATGGAAAGCCTGCCGGCAATGGACTCGGAAAGCCTTTTCGCGCCGAGAATCGCGGAAACGAAGAGGAAGGGAATGAGAACGGAGTTGTAATGGAAGTAAATGCTTGACTGGGCCGGATAACCGGAGAGGAGGTTCTGGGCAAAAACCGGGAAAGCTATCAGAATTACGGGAAGCGCGAAGACGGAAAGAAGGAGAACCGGAACAAGGAGCATTGCGAGGTAGCCGAGCTTCACGGGGGAAAGGACTATTGAAATCGTGTTAAGGGGATTCGAGAGCATCCCGGCAATTATCTGGGGCGGGTTTGAGCCGAACTGCGCGTAGAGGTTGTTGGAGCCTCCCGCGAGGAACACATAGGGCGCGTTGCCGAAGAACGGGATGAAAACGAAAATCGCCAGAAGGAACCACGAAAAGGAAGCAATGCACATGGGAACACCCCATTTCCAGCGCCTCGCGAAAATCGCGTACAAGCCGAAAAAGAAGAGCGCAGGCGCCACTGTTTCCTCCGCAAGGAGGGAAAGCGCAAAGAAGAATGCAAAGGGCTTCACGCGGGATTCCTCGAAGTAATTCCACGCAAGCAGAATCAGGGGAATCGCGAGCGCAACGGCATGGAACTCGCGCAGGTTTATGAATTCAAGGGCGGGAAAAAGCAGGTATGCGGCGGAAAACGAGAATGCGGCCCTTGAAGATTTGAGGTGGCGCATCGCAATCCAGTATACCGGGACCGCGCCGAGGGCTATGAACGCCGTCTGGGCCAGAAGCAACACCAAGGGGCTTTGGAACAGGGCGTAAAGCGGGACCAATGCAACGAGTAAGGGGGCGAAATGGATTCCGAAGTAATTGGTGAAAGGGCCTATGTTTATTCCCATGAAGTTCCCGTGAAGCGTGCTCCACATGGCCTGATTGTAATACCATATGTCGGGGGGCGCGGAATTGAATGAGAAATAGCGCAGGAAGGAGAGCGCAAGGAAGACCGCAAAGTAGGACGCAACCGCAAGGTATACGGAACGCCTTGAGAAAAGCCCTTCGCGCAGATTTGAGAAGCGTTCCAACAGGAGAAGCGCGAGCATCGGGGAAATCGTCAGTATTGCCCAAAGGGAAGCCGCCACGGAGAGGCCGAAGCCGGAAAGATTTATTCCCCTGAGCTCGCCCATCCCGGAAAACGGATTGAACAGGAAAAGCAGGGCTTCGCCGAGAACGAACAATGCGAAAAGCGCGATTGCAGCCTTGGCGCTGCGCTTCACTTCTTTGCCCCCAAATCGTACAAAATGAAGTTTCCGGTTGCGAAAACGGATTTTTCATTAAGGCGCAGGGAAGTGAAATTCGTGTCCACGGCAACATAGCGCACGTTCAAATCATAAATGCACTCCGTGCAGTTTTCGGAAATGATTTTTTCCTGCTCGCTTTTGCGCGAAACCAGCATGGCGTAATCATTGCCGTCGCGGATTTGGTTGGGCTGGTAGGGGAGGAAGTAGTCCCGCATCGCGTCGTAGGGAATCTTGTTCGCGTACTCCGCGATTTTGCCCCCGTGCTCCGAAAGGAAAAGGGTTTTCTGGGGAGTGGGGTCAAGGCTGTTGAAGGCAAACGCGAATTTTGCCTCGCCAATGGAAAAATTGTCGCCGCTTCGCAGGGAATTGAGGTAGCCTGAGGAGAGGAAGAACGCGAGGCATAGCGCAACTATTGTGATGCGCGCAAAGCGTGTTTCGAGCAAAGGCCGCCTTTTTTGTGAGAGCGTTGAAGCAGCAAAGAGGATTGCCGCGAAGGACATCAGTTCGACTATTTTGCCGAACAGCTGGCTTCCCGTGAAAGCGAAGTAAAGGAATAAGCCGAAAGAAATTATCGTGAGCGCGATTGCAAAAGATTTTTCCTTGAAAAACGATTTCTCGCGCCACGAAATCAAAATCGCGATTACGAGGAACAGCATGGGGATTGCCCCAACCCAGAGGGGAAAAACATAAAGCATTTCCTCAAGCAGTCCGGAAAGGCTTGTTGCCGAAGCCGCAAAGGGGTGGGAGACGAGCGAGGGATAAACGATTATCAGCGAGGGCAGCGCAAGCAGCGCAAGCCATATCCATTTCGCGAAGAAACGTGCGTGCTCCCTCGCAAAGAAAACGAGGAGGAGCGCGAAGAACAGAACCATGTTGAAGGCGCTTCCCGCGTGGATTGCGAGAACCGAAGCGAAAAGAATCGCCCAGAGCGGGTTGCGCTCGAGGAAAAGGGTTGCTGCAAGGAGAAAGAGCGCGGTTCCGAAAATCATGGGGTAAAGGCCGAAGTACATGTTCTGGAAAACAAGGCGCGTGCCCACGAAGAGCAATGCGCACCAGAATCCCGCGGACTCGCTTTTCAGGAACTTTTTTCCGAGCCAGAAAAAAACGATTGCCTGAATTCCCGCGAACAATGCGCCGAGGAACCAGAGCACGAGGTAATCGGGAATGAAGGGAAGCAGGTCGGCAAAAAGGCGGGCGAAAAGGTGGAAGCCGAACTGGTAGTGGAATCCGAAATCAGAGTAAGGAGCGTAAGTGGCGGGAATATTGCCTTCAAGCACGCGCAACGTGATTGAATGCAGGGCATCCGCGGAGGGCGCGTAAAACGGCGTAATCGTGAGAAGGGGATAAGAAGCCATAATGAAAACGAGCAAAGCGAGGAGCCACACGCTTTTGGGAACCGTGAAATTTTTCAGGTCAACCGGGAACGCCTTGAGGCAAAGCCAGGTGAGCGCGACTGAAATCGCGAGGATTGCGGGGGTGTTGCGCCACGCGAGGCCGAGCCACTGGGAAACGAGGACCGCGATGGCGGAAAAAACGAGGAAACCGAGAAGAATCCTTTGCGGCGCAAAAGGCGCGGAGCGCGCTTCCCTGAATTCCGTTTTCATGCATACAATGGAATGCAAACCAAAATAAATTCTGCTGGGGGAAACGCGGAAGCGATTGAACCAAAAGCATTTATAAATAATCTCCAGCCTAATTAATCCCTAACACAAGTGAAACAAAAATCACGTGAATCAGGGGAATGGAATTGGCGCAAATAATACTGCAAGAGGAACGCGCGGAACCCAAAAGGGAATACGGCACGGACTGCTATTTCGTTTTTCCCCCGATAAGCGCGTCGGAGAGGTACGGCGGCAGGAAGCTTCCGGAAGCGCTGGGGCACCTTCCCCCCTTGGGAATACTTTACCTCGCGGCAATGATGGAAAAGAACGGCTTTTCATGCAAGGTTCTTGACGGCCCAGTGAGCGGAATGGACGCCACCCAGGCCGCGGAAGCTGTGGTGGCAGAAAGGCCGCACATTGTGTGCGTGAGCTCGATTACAGCCACGTTTTACAGGTCCATCGAGGTCGCGAAAAAAATCAGGGAAGAATTGCCGGACACGCCGATTCTCATAGGAGGGCACCACGCAACGATAATGCCCTTTGAAGTGATGAAAGAGCCGTGCTTCGACATAATAGTTTACAACGAGGGCGAGCTCACGTTTCTGGAACTGATGAACGAATTCAGGAAGAATCCGCGCCTGCTTGAGGACAAGGAAAGGCTAAAAGAAATAAAGGGGATTTATTTCCGCGCGAATGACGGAAGCATAATCAAAACCGAGCCGCGCGAGCCGATTCAGAATCTTGATGAACTGCCGTTCGCTGCGAGGCACCTTGTGGACATGGCGAAGTACAAGCCTTTGCCGAACCAGTACAAGCGCCTGCCCGCAACCAACTTCGTTGCGATACGCGGCTGCCTTTACGGTTGCACTTTCTGCTCTAATCCCGCGATTTTCGGGCACAAAATCAGGGCTTTTTCGCCGCGCAGGACTGTGGACGAAATAAAGTTTTTGGGGGAAAAGTATGGAATCAAGGAAATCTCATTCTGGGACGACGTTTTCACAATCAACAGGAAGTGGACCGAGGAAGTCTGCGATTTGCTCATAAGCGAGAAAGTTGACGTGACATGGAGCTGCTATTCGCGCGTGAACGGCATAGACCCCGAATTGCTCGCGAAGATGAAGAAGGCGGGTTGCTGGAACATTTTCTTCGGTATCGAAAGCGGAAACCAGGAATCGCTGAACCTGATACGCAAGGGAACCAACCTCGAAATAATAAGGCGCGCCATAAAGATGTGCAAGAAAGCCGGCATTGAAACGCGCGGCTCGTTCATAATCGGCTTGCCGGGAGAGACTCCGGAAATGGCGAGGAAGACCGTGGAATTCGCGAAGTCATTAGACTTGGATTACGCGCAGTTCTGCATCTGCACCCCCTTCCCAGGAACGGAAATGTTCAACACCGCGGAAGAATACGGCACGCTGAACAAGGAATATGACAGGTACCAGATATGGAGCCCGGTTTTCGTCCCGAAGGGATACAAGGACGCGAAGGAACTCGAGGACATGGAAAAATACGCGATGCGCTCGTTTTACCTGCGGCCGAAATACGTGATTGGAAGGATTCTTTCAATACGCTCCTTTACGGACATAAAGAAATACTTCGAGGGACTTGGCTTCGTAATGGGATTCGCGAAAAAGTAGCGGCGATAAAAATGGACATAAACCACAAAACCAACCATTTCTGGGTTGAAAGCAAAAAAAAACTTATTGAAGCTATTTTTGAAAAGGAAAAAATAAGGAACGCAAGCATACTTGAAATCGGGTGCGCGGACTGCGACAACTACGGAATCCTTAAAAAATTCGGCAAAATCACGTTTGTAGATTCAAACCCCGAATTCAAAAAGTTTTTGCCGAGAGAGTGCGAAGGAAAGGTCGCCAGCGCATACAAACTGCCGTTCAAGGACAACAAATTTGATGTCGTGCTTATTTTCGGCCTTCTCGAGCATTTGGAAAACGACGAGCTTGCGCTGAAAGAAGCCAGAAGG
>JBAZPA010000049.1:0-8216 GCA_041648435.1 archaeon | reverse complement strand
GATCTATGAGTTTTTCCTGTTGACGCCGGAAGTCAAAGAACTGATCATCGCCGATGCTTCCGAAGAACGAATCCGCAGACGGAGCGAAGAACTCGGCATGGAAACCCTCATGTTTAACGGTATGAAAAAGATTAAAGAGGGACTGACGACGATCGACGAGGTCTTGAGGATTATTTGATGCCGGAGTATTCTTACATTGCAATCGACGCCAACGGGAAAAAATTAAAAGGCATCATGGAAGCCGAAAGTTCTCTTGCACTGGCGTCTGCCTTGCGGAAAAAATTTATAACGATCATCTCGGCGGAGCGGCGCGAAACCAAAACGCAGGCGTCGAAAAATGTCGGAAAGCGGTCGTTTTTCAGTCTGGGAAAAAAGTTGAAATCCGACGATCTCGTGATGTTCTTTCGCCAACTGTCCACGATGGTCTCAGCCGGTGTGCAATTAGTTGATAGTCTGAGTGTACTCACTGACCAGGCCGAAAACGCAGAGTTTAAAAGAGTCGTCATGGAAGTGAAGGAAAAAGTCGAAGCCGGTGAGAATTTCTCAAAAGCATTGGGAAGGTTTCCACATGTTTTTCCGCAGATCGCCATTTCAATGGTCAAGGCGGCGGAGATTGGCGGAAACATGGGCTCGATTCTCGACCAACTCGCAACATACGTCGAGGACAAAGACAAAATTGAAAAAAAGATCAAGTCCGCGACGTCCTACCCAAAATTCATTCTCATCTTTTTCGGAATCGTCATCTCAGCAGTCATATTCGGATTAGTGCCGAAGTTTCAGGAAATCTTCGATAGTTTCGGCGCGCAATTGCCTGCTCCGACGCTTGCTATTATTGCCGTGGCTGATTTTGTCAAAAATAATCTGATTATTGAAACAGCATTAGCCTTCGGTTTGTTTTTCGGATTCAAAACGCTTAAAAAAAATCCCAAAGGCCGGTATTTTCTGGACGGTCTGAAATTTAAAATTCCTATCGCCGGTAAAATGGTGCTTAAATCAACCATTGCCCGGTTTTCCAAGACACTTGGCACATTGACGAAAAACAGTGTCACTTTGATCGATGCTTTGGGAATTGCCGCTGAAACCGTCAATAATGTTGTCGTTGTCGGAATTATCGAAGAGGTCAAGAAGGCGATTTCCGGCGGCTCATCGTTGGCAAAAGCGATGCAGGAACATGCGCTTTTCCCGACAATGATGGTGAAGATGATCGCCGTCGGCGAAGATTCCGGCGCTCTGGAACTGATGCTCGGAAAAATCTCGGAATTTTATGATCGACAGTTTAACACTTCGATCGATTCGCTGACGGCGGTGATTGAACCGATACTGATGATCGGTCTGGGTGTGCTGGCGTTGGTCGTCGTTCTTGCTCTGTATCTGCCGATTTTCCAGATGACGGGCGCAATTCATGGATAATTCTTGTCCCAAATAAAATGAAAAAGAGTTCGTTTAACAAACACACAAGGAGGAAACTAAAATGAAGAACTTTTTCAAAAATCAAGCGGGTTTCACACTGGTGGAATTGATGATTGTCATTGTCATCGTCGGTATTCTTGCCGCAGTCGCCGTGCCGATCTACCAGGGAAACGTAAAGAAAGCGAAAATGACGGAATGCGATGCGGCTCTGGGCACGATTCGGACGACTCTAAGAGTCTATTATGCAGGAAATGGTGCCTATCCGGCATTTGGCACCGCAACGGCAGTCACGGCAGCTGGCCTGGATGTCAGCACCGATGATTTGACCGGTACGTACTTTGCGGCGCCGAATTATACGCTGGTATCGGCGGATACGATGTACACGATCACTTGCACGAACAACACCCTTCTTACCAGTCCGCGCACATTGAATCAATTGGGCGTTTTTGGTGGTGGTCTTTAAGTTCTAACCCGATAGAGAGGGGGAATCTTTTCCCCCTCTTTTTTTCCAGAGGATAAATCCATGTTGAACCTCGCCATACAAAAAATCGAACAGAAAGACGGCATGACGCTGATCGAAGTGTCGATCGCCATCTTTCTATCGATGGTTGTTATGATCGGCGGGTTGCAGTTTTTCTACGGCGGCGACCGGTATCTGAACGAAGAACGGTATCGCCGTTTGGCTCTGCTGACAGCGACAGACCGATTGGAAAACGCGAATCGGTACGCCTATTTGGCGCTTTCCGATAGTCTGACCGAGACCAATACGAGTATTATGCTTTCGGATAAAGTCGGCTATCGGACGACGTCCGTATCGGCGGTCGATGATCCGCGCGACGGCGTCGGCGGAGCGGACACCGATGGTATCACTGAAGATTATAAAAACGTTGCGGTGTCGGTTTCGATTCCCGGAAAAACAACTTACTCCATTCGGCTATCGACGGTTTTAACGAAATACTGGAACGAGTAGAAGAATGAAATTCAAAGGCCCAAATGATCACGGTTTTACGCTGGTTGAGATGAGCATCGCCGTCGTCATTTCGTCTATTCTTGTGATCGTCATAGGCAATATGACGATCGCTACAAATCAATATTTCATCAAAGGTATGAAGCAGGCGGGACTTCAACGAGATTTGGCGTTTCTGATGGAAATGCTGACAAACAACGTTCGGGAAGCAAACGCCGATTCGTCGTTTGTTTATGAAGATTCCTCGAAAACTATTTCCGGTCAGATCGCCTCGAATGGAACTTGTATCAAATTGAAAATCCCGGAGCGAACGGTCGTCTATTTTATAGGTCAACGGGATTTTGTCCTGAACACGCAAGGCGGGACAAAGGTTCGGTTCGTCGTCGATAAGATCGATACATTGTTATTCACCAAGACCTATTTGGCGGATTCAATTTGCTGTATGAACATTCATCTGGCGATGAGCGAATCCGGACATTCGCTTTCGGGTCGTCAAACCGTTTATTTCAGGAACTGATAAATGATGATCGGAATTTTCCTTTTTGTAATCGGGGCAATTTTCGGGAGTTTCCTGAATGTCGTCATTTACCGTGTACCGAGGGAAATATCTCTGTTTTTTCCGCGTTCGACTTGCCCGCACTGCGGACGCTTCATTTTCGTCTTTGACAACATTCCGATCGTGAGTTATCTGTATCTTAGTGGCAAATGTCGTTTCTGCGGATGGAAAATTCCGTTCCGGTACCTTTTCGTCGAACTCGCATCCGGAGCGATTCCCGTGATTTTTTATCTGACATACGGATTTAGCGGGGAATTTTGGCTCTATTCGATTTTAATGATGATCCTGCTCGTGGCGTCGTTCGTCGATCTGGAGTTTATGAAAATTCCAAATCCCGTCGTGATTTTTGGTGCGCTGACGTTTCTGATGATTATCGCGCTATTCGATCCGAAAAGATTGATCGATAGTTTAATAAGCGGTTTTATTGCCGGTCTTCTGATGCTGGTTCTGTCGTTTGTTGGAAAGGCGGTTTTCAGAAAAGATGCCGTCGGATTCGGCGACGTAAAACTGACGGCAATGACAGGACTGTGCCTTGGATTGAGTCGGCTGTTTCTGGACTTGTTCCTGAGTTTCTTTCTCTCGGCAACCGTCGGAATCGTTTTTATCTTTCTCAAGAAAGTGCGGATCGAAGAGCGGCTCCCGTTCGCGCCGTTTTTGGCTGGCGGGACGTTTGTCACGCTCGTATGGGGCGAGCAAATTTTATCATTCTATTTAAAATGGGCGGGTTTGCAATGAAACGATTGATGACAAAGATCAAGTCTGAAGACGGAAGTATTTTGGGTATGGTGCTGGTTTTCTTCCTGATCCTGACGATCGTTGGGACGGCTTTTTTGACTCTGGCGTCGCAGGAATCCATGTTAAGCGCCAAACAGTACCATCGAACCCGCGCTTTCTATCGAGCTGAAAGCGGCTTGAACATCGCGCTCTGGCGGATCAATCACGGCGCCGACAATTTTGGTACGTTTTCAACTGACACTGTAACAGTCGAATTTGACACGTTGACGAACATTCTCAGCGCCACCGGGACTTCCGGTACTGCCGAGAGAACCTTACAGGTCAGTTTGTTTCAAGACCATCCATTTAACCACATCGTTTCTTATCAAACCGCTTTGGACACGAGTGGTTTCATTTTGGAAAACTTGAATGGACATGATATTCAGACCTATACTCAAATGCCGCATGTCGTTCTGTCCTATTATAGTTCTCACGCGGATTATTACTACACCGTCGATACTTCCTTCAGTGTAATGACGCCTGGTATTTATTATGTGGACGGTGACGTAACGATGAAAAACGGCACGGTTCTGAACGGAACTTTGGTCGCGACGAAAAGCGTCAAGTTTATCGGTACGGTTACCATCAACGCGCAATTGGTACCGGATACGACGATTTATTATCCGGCGCTGGTTTCCGGCGATACGGTGCAGACCTCGGATGTTTCCGGAAATCCGAATTTGACTATCAACGGAGCGGTCTTTTCCAGCGGCATTGTCAATTTTAAGGGGAAAACCATTTCGGGACCAATCATCGCTAATAAAGTCGTCCTGAAAAGCGGTGTCATCATCGACGATCAGGGGAGCGATAAATATTACCATTATCCGCCGGGGTTCACGGCAGAGGAGAATTTCGATTGGGAAAAGCGCCGGGTCAAAGGTTCGTGGAGAAATCAATTCTAAGTAAATGATGTTCGCAGAGAAGAAAATCATCGGGCTGGATATCGGTAGCAATGTCATCAAGTCCATTGCCCTGAAAAAAGGCAAGAAACTGCAAATTGAAAATCTCGGATTTATCGATCTCTACCAAAGCCGCAAATTGAACAAACCGGAAGACATGAACGATACGGTTGTCGTACAGGCAATCCGCGAATTATTGAAAGAGATCAAGGGCGGCGTGAAAAAAGTCCGGACGACCTTTTCCAGCGCCAATAGTTTTATCCGGCAGATGGAACTTCCCGTTTTGCAGGAAGACGAACTCAAATCGGCTATCCGGTTCAATCTGGAAAGTCTGATCCCGATCAGCGCTGACGATGTCGAGTTCGATTTTCATGTGATCGAAACGGATAAAACAGCAAACAAGCAGTCTGTTGTCGTTGGGCTTGTTCCGTCGTCCGAAATGAAACGTCATCTGGAAATCCTGAACAGAAACCATCTGGAACCGGACAACGTCGATATCAGTGCCGTAGCGGTTTATAACTGTTTTGTCGCTTTGGAACCGTCTCCGGAAAAGACAATCGCCGTATTGAATATCGGAGCGGAACAGACGATGATCGCGATTCTCCATCCGTCCCATTTTCCTTATTTCGGTTCCATTGCCGTCGGCGGAAACACTTTGACGCGCACAATCGAAATGAAACATCATACGTCGTTTTACGATTCGGAAAAACAAAAGGTGACCAACGCCTTTCATTATCTCAAAACTGAAAACAAACCGGACGAACCTCAGGGAATCGACTGGAAAACGGCGATTTTTGAGATGGCAAACCGTTTGACGGACGAGATCAAAAAAGCCGATGTTTATTATCAAATTTTATTCGGCGAGGAGCCGATTAGCCGCGTTCTTCTGACTGGCGGTGGCGCATTGCTTAAGAATCTGGATTTTTTGATGGCGATGACCTTGAAAGTGCCGGTCGATCTCTGGAATCCGCTCAACTCCGACCGAATAGAAAGCGTTCCTAAAAACATTGATGGAAACGACGGGCTTTATTTCACGACGGCGCTCGGTCTCGTGGTGGGAGATTAACAGATGCAGTTCATTCGTATCAATCTGCTGGGCAACACCGCCATCCGGAAACAACAGAAACGCATTCGCTTCTCGATGACGATCCTGTATGCGGCGGTCTGGATTTTTTCGATCGGAACGCTAATCTATGTCTATCGGACGAATCTGTTCATTTCATCTGTTTATCAGAAAGAAATCCGGAAGATTTCCGCAGAGGTCGGTGTCCTGAATCCGAAGTTGGAGCGAATCCGTCAGCTCTACCAAAACAAGGAAGAATTGACCACGAAAACGAATATTTACCTGCAACAACAAAACAGACCGTCAGTTTGGCTTTTTAAAATAATCGCTTTGTCGAATATGATGCCGGCTAACATTCGTCTCGAAGAGATCAGCGTAGAAACCACACCCGTAAAGGGAAAACAAAAAGAGCAAATCCGGCTCACCGGTTATACGGTGATCGATTCACGGAAGCCGGATATCAATCAGTTGAACATTTTTAAAAAAACGTTGGAACAGTCGGAGAGTTTTATGAACGGTTTTCAGCGTGTGGATATTCTGGAAAGCCGGATCGGAAAAAAAGGAACGACTCCAATCATGTCCTTTGTCATCGGAATATATTGATCATGAAGAAAGACGACGTCAGACAATTGAAAAACGCCTCCGTGTATAAAAATCTTTTCAAGATTCACTGGATGCTATTGGCGATTTTATTGTATTCGATGACGGTTGCCGGAGTGAATATTCTGATTATCAAACCCCAATTGAAACGGTACGAAGAACTGCGTCTGCAGAAAGAAAGCCTCGATAATATTTATTTACGCATTCGTTCGACAGACGTTGAAAAGGCGTTGACGGGTTTATCGGCGAAGGTTCAACGGAACCAGATTCTCGAAAAGAATTTCACCGCGAAAATCGCAGAGAAAAAAAACCTTTCCGCAGTTCTTTCCGAAGTCAACTGGATTGTCGATAAATCCGGCGTCCAGCTGAGCGCTATCGATCCGCTTCAGGAGGACGGAAAAATCCTCGGGAAATATATCAAACAACCGATAGTCATCCGATTTCAGGGCAATTATTCGAAATTTTTAACCTTTTTAAAAAATCTGGAAACGTCACATTACTGGTTGCTGATCAATTCTTTTAAGATCGATTACAATTCGCAAGACCCGTCGAATCTCATTTACAACGTAACCGTTTATTGTATCATGTCCTGATTATGAAAGGAAGTAAAATAAAAGTTATCCTTTTGATTAATCTCGTTGTCGGGTTAGCCGGTTTATTGCTGACAAAAGTGGTCATCCCGAAAGATCCGAGCGAGAAAGCGACATTGGTTACGACGATCGAGGTGAATTCTTTAAAGGATTTAGATCAGATCGATCAGGCGATTCGTGAAATACTGGAATTTGAAAAAGACGGCGAAAGTCCGGTTATCGGCGATTCGTTGAATCACATGGACCTGGCGCGAGTGCGGGATCCGTTCGGTTTTTCATCGGCGCGCCGGCCGATCGACGATCGGGAAAAAGGAAAAACGATCAAATCCGGGCCACAGAAACCGAAAGAACCTCCAAAGCCCGAACTTCCGAAAATTCATCTGGAAGGAATCATCTTCGATAAAAAGAGTCCGATGGCCATTATCGACGGAGAAGTGTATCGCGTGGGAGACGTGATCAAAGGATTCCGGATCAGTGAAATCTCCAAAAGTGGCGTGCGGCTGAATTCACCCAGCAATCAAATCGTGTTGAAAGCGCCGGAAATCGAGTGAACCGGATATTGAAAGCAGGATACAAAATGAAACGAAAATCAGTTTTTTGGATATTATTACTTGTCACGGCAATTGCTTTACCGGTTTTCGCTCAGGAAGCGTCAAAAGTCGATGAAACGGCGACGACGGTTTCATTGAATTTGAAAGACGTTTCTATTACGAACGTCCTGAAAACGCTCGAAGCCAAAACCGGCATCAAGTTCGTCGTCGATCCGTCCATTCAGGATAGAAAAGTATCCGTCAATCTGAATGAAGTGTCTGCGGAGGACGCCATTTCGGTGATCATGGAATCCAATGGATTGGGATACAGGAAAATCGAAGGCGTCGATGTTTACATCGTCAGCGATTTAAGCAAGATTATGCGTCAAACGGTAGTTAAAAAAGTTACGTGTCAGTATTCGGAAGCCGTGAAACTTCAGGAAATTTTGATGAAAATCGTGACGCCATCTGTCGGTGTTGTTATCGCGGATGCCCGCACCAATTCGCTGATCGTTCGGGACAATCCGGAGGCTCTGGCAGTGATCGAAGGAATTATCAAAGACCTCGACCGCCCGACGCCTCAGATTTTCATTCAGGCGGCGATCGCGGAGATCGCGCTGACAAAAAACAACGAGGCAGGCATCGAATTTCTCTGGAAAGACCCAAACATATTGAGTTCTGATGATAGAATCGCAACAAAATTCGATCTGCGCCAATCGACTTCCAGCGGACAAACCGGTTCGTCGCAGTATCTCGATGGAAGCGGAAATCCGTGGAGTCAGGTCCTCCCGAAGGGAATCGGTCTCGGAGTTGGAATCCTCAACGTT
>JBAZPA010000048.1:0-8332 GCA_041648435.1 archaeon | reverse complement strand
CTTTTCGAACAATCCCACGAGTTCCCGTTTAGTAAAAAGCGAGAAATGAATCGGAGTGAAATACGAGCGAGTAATCCTGTTCACAAGGCTTTCGCGGTTCGGCGTAGTGATTATCACGATTCCGCTTCGCTTCAGGGCGCGGTTGCACTCCTTAACGAATTTTTCCGGTTCCTTCAGGTGCTCAATCAGTTCTCCCGCGACAATGCAGTCGAATTCGCCTGCCCTGAAGGGCATTTTTTCCGCGCTTCCCACTTTGTAATGCTCGCTGTTTTTGCCTTCTATGTCCAATCCGTAGACGTTGTGCCTCGGCAGGTATTTTACCAATGCTTTGTGCAGCGTTCCGCAGTAATATCCCACGTCGAGGGTTTTTCCATGTATCCGGCTGACTATGAATTCCACGCGGTTCATGCAATCACAAAACCAGTCTGCTTGAACCCGAATAAAGCGGCTTTCCCTTATTTTACTCTTTTGGTTTCCCAATTTGTGCGAGCTCGCTCTGGCCGCTTGAAACGCTCTGCAGCGCCTCGGACTCGATTTTTTCCTCTTTCTGGGAATGCTTTTTTCCGAAGAAGTGCTTGTAAAAAACCCTTGACGCGATTAGCGTGCGCGGAATGTCCGAGGGATTCAGAAGCATCTGCTTTCCCTTTTTCAGCATGTATTTCGGCCGCAGATAGAATCTGGCCCTTGCTTCGTCGCATTTTTCGACCAATTCTTCCGCGCTTAAACCCGGCCTCGAAATCAGGGTTCTGTGGTTTCCCTCTTTGTCAAGCCATTTGCCGTAATCCTCGGTGAGCAGAAGCCCGTTTTTCCTGAACCAGTCATAATCCTCGGTGCCCGGATAAACCATTATCGGGAAGAATTGCGCGGTATCAGGGTCCAGTTCCAATGCCCACTTCACGGTTTTCTCGATTGTTTCCTTTGTTTCCCCTTTGTTTCCGAGCATGAAGCAGCCGTGTATCAGCACCCCTGCCTTTTTCGCGTCCTCGCGGAACGTCTTTATGCGCTCCACAACCGTGCCCTTCTTTATGTTGTTCAGGATTTGCTGGTCCGCGCTTTCGAAGCCCACGCACATGAGCCGGCATCCTGAAGCTTTGAGAGCCTTGAGCGTCTCGTAATCCACGTCTGCCCTCGCGTTAATCGTGTAAGTTATGTTCAGGCCGCGCCTTTTGATTTCTTCCGCGAATTCGCGCACGCGCTTTTTGTCCGCGGTAAAAGTGTCATCTTCAATCATCACGTCCCTGACTTCGGGCATGTTCTTTTTTATCCACTCGAATTCGTCAGCGAGGTTCTGCACGCTTCTTGTCCTGTACCTGTGGCCGTTGAGCGTCTGCGGAATCACGCAGTAGGTGCAGTAATTCGGGCAGCCCCTTCCGGTTATGATTGTCACTTCCGGAAACAGCACGCTCGGGTAAAAGTAATTGCGTATGTTTAGGTTGCGCTTGTAAACGTCTGCCACGAAGGGTATTTCGTCGAGGTTTTCAATGAAGGGCATATCCGGATTGCTCCTGATTTTTCCGTCCTTGTCCCTGAAGGTTATTCCCTTTACGCTCTTCCACGAATCTTTTCCGCTTTCCAGCTCGTTCGCCAAATCGCGCACGATATAATCGAATTCGCGCCTCGCAACCGCTTCGATTCCCGGCGCCATTTCGAGTGTCCCTTCGGGCATCGCGCTCGCGTGCGTTCCAGCCATAACGGTGAATGCGCCCGTCGCCTTCCTGACTTCCACTGCTGCCTTCGCGTCCGCGATTATGCTCGGGGTGCTTGTCTCGACCACGACCATTTCCGGCCTGAATTCTGCCGCAATCTTCAAGGTTTCCTCGAGCCCCTTGGATTCCGCGGGGCAATCCAGCAGTTTCACCTTGTGCCCAGCCTTCTCCATTGCCGCTGCCGCGTAACCCAGCCATATCGGGTAATACACGCAGCCGCCCTTGCTCACCGCGGGGCTGCGGCTGTCCCTCGAGAACTTTGGATGGAATGGCGGATTCAATGCGAGCACTTTCATTTCAAATCACCACGTGAATTATATTTCCGGTAAATTGTTGTTCAATCTCCGCATTAATTCTTTTGGTTCAATCCTTTCCTTTTTGCTTGGCGTGCTCCGCGACAATGTTGCCCGCCCGCAGAAGCTCGTCGACGCTTCCCGCGTCCAGCCATTCTCCCTTCAGCTTTGACGCCCTGAGGGTTCCGCGCCTGATGTACTCGTTCTGCACGTCCGCGATTTCCAATTCGTTGCGCGCGCTCGGTTTCAGGGTTCTTATTATGTCGAATACTCCCGGGGTGAAAAAAAGTATTCCCACGGAAATCCAGTTCGTGGGAGGCACCTTCGGTTTCTCCACTATTTTCGTCACCTTTTCGCCTTCAAGCACCGCGACTCCCGCCTTGCTCGCCTCCTCGGTCGTGGTTTCGTAAAGCAGGATGCGCGCCTCCTCCTTTCCATTCTCGAATTCCTTCGCGAATGGGCCAAGCGACTCGAAAATTATGTTGTCGCCGTTAACAGAAACGAATTTTTCCCCGTCAGCGAAGTCCTCCGCAAGCGCAATTGCGTGGGGTATTCCCCCTGCCTGGTCCTGAACCCTGTAAGTGAAGTTAACCCCGAATTCGTGGCCCGAGCCCAAAAGTTTGAATATGGCTCCCGCGTGCTCCCCGCCCGTGACAACGAGTATGTCCTTTATTCCCGCGCTCTTCAGGATTTCAATCGGGTAATAAATCATCGGCTTGTCATAAATAGGAAGTAAATGTTTGTTGCAAACCCGGGTGAGGGGCAGCAGCCTTGTTCCGTTCCCCCCGGCAAGAATCACTCCTTTCATTTCGCAAACCTTCCGAACTTTGCCTTCCTGAGCAATGGCTTCCACCACCAACCGTTGCCCCTGTACCATTCAATCGTTTCCCTCAATGCCTGCCTGAAACCATGCTCCGGCTTCCATCCGGTTTCTCTCGTGATTTTCGAGAAATCCAGCGCGTAGCGCAGGTCGTGCCCCGGTCTGTCTTTCACGAATTCAATCATTTCGTTTCCGCAATCGAATTCCTTCAAAATGGCTTTCACCAACTCGATGTTTTTCATTTCGTTTCCAGCGCCTATGTTGTAAACCTCGCCGTTCCTTCCATTTTCCTCAAGCAGGCCTATTGCCTCGCAGTTGTCCTTCACGTAAACCCAGTCCCTGATGTTCTCGCCCTTTCCGTACAGCGGAATCCTTTTTCCCTGAATGAGGTTCGTGAGGAAAACCGGAATCGCCTTTTCGGGAAATTGGTTGGGGCCGAAATTGTTCGAGGAGCGCGTTATTACAACGGGCATTCCGTAAGTCGCGAAATAGGAATACGCGAGCCTGTCCGCTCCCGCCTTGGACGCGGAATACGGGTTTCGCGGCATGAGCGCGGAATCCTCATTGCTTTTCCCGCTTTCAATGGAACCGTAAACCTCGTCAGTGGAAATCTGCACGAATTTCTTCACCTTGAACTTTCTCGCAGCCTCAAGCATAACCCAGGTTCCCACAACATCCGTCTTTAGGAACAGCCTCGCGCCGTTTATGCTCCTGTCCACATGGGTTTCCGCGGCAAAATGCACCACGGAATCCGTTTTTTTCATCGCGCTTTCAACCTGCCTTTTATTGCACACGTCTCCCTTCACGAATCTGTAGCGCGGATTTTTCTTCAGTTCAAGGAAATTGTTCGGATTTCCCGCGTAAGTCAGCTTGTCGAAATTTATTATTTTCAAATCATTCCGGTTTTCCAGCTCACGCTTTATGAAATTGCTTCCGATGAATCCGGCTCCGCCCGTCACAAGCATTGTCTTCATTGCCTTTCGCCTTCAGGGAAATTGGAGCGGTTTCGCTTTAAAACCCAAGTTGGTGCATTCCTCAAATGCGCTTCCGCCTCGCGGCCTGCTCCCTGTGCCATTCAATGGTTTCCTTCAGCGCTTTTTCGAATTTGAATGCGGGCTTCCATCCCAATACTTTTCTTGCCTTTGAGGAATCCGAAGCCATGTCGTATTCCCTTGCGCCCCGGTATTTCTTTGTCCTTGCATTTTTGCCCTCAATTCTTGCAATGATTTCAATTAGCTTCGACGGCGCCGTGGGCTTTCCGTAAGTGAAATTGAATGCCTCGCCGCAAACAGCTTTTTCCCTGCACTTTTCTCCCAAGAGCAATAACGCGTTCACGGCGTCCGCCAGGAAAACGTAATCCCTTTTTTTGTCTTCGGCATTCAGCTCTATTTCGCTTCCGCGCAGTATTCCGCTTATTGCCCTTGACGCAAGGGTTTCGTTTCTTGCCAATGATTTTCCGAATACCGCTCCGAACCTTGCAATCGCGGTCCTTGTTCCAAAGGAGTTCCCGTAGCTTTCCGCAATCTGTTCCGCAATTGCCTTTGTCGTTCCATAAACGGTTTCCTGCCCCAATGCGTCTTCCTCGGAAAACCTGCCGCGCTTTTTCGCGTAAACGTAATAACTCGAGGCCAGAATTACTTCCGGCTTTTCCTTCGCGGTTCTTGCGGCCTCGAGAACGTTCAGGGTTCCAAGCACATTGGTTTTGTACGCTTCAACAGGCCTTTCTTCGCATACCTTGGGGCTCGGATTCGCGGCCAGGTGGAAAATCGTTTTCGCGCCGCTGAATCTCAATGCGTTCTTGGTTGACTCGAGGTCTGCCACGCTTCCGCGCACGTAATGGAAGTTCCTTTCCTTGAGCGGAAGCGCCTTGTTGAATTGCTTTGAGGCGTCATGCACCATTCCCGTCACAAGCGCTTTGCGCTTCGCGAGTTCCGCGCACAATTCCGCGCCAATGAACCCATTTGCCCCTGTTACGAGAACCGCCCTGTGCTTCCAGAATTCCCTCGCCATAATTTTCACCGCCAATTGGAATGTTCAGATTAAAAGTTTTCCGAATTTAATGCTTCCTTTCAGGCGCGCGATTTTTACCGCGCAGACCCAAGCGATTCCGCCCAGAATTATCGCAAGCGCGTGGCCAGCGCTCTTGTTTTCAAGAAAGGTTATTCCTCGCGGGCTGCTCAGCTCGAATTTGTTTCCGCCGCCTTCCCACAATCCCGTTGCGGTCCTGAAATCCGCAACAGGGCTCACAATGAAACCCAGTTTCACGTTCAGGAATTCGCGGCACAATTCATTCGGGTGGTTTTTGTATAGGAGCGCGTCGTTCATATGGTAATTCGCGCGCTGCAAAACGTGCCTCAGGAACGCGGCAGCGCCCTCCGGCTTCACCATTTTATGGTCGTGCTCGTATTCCGCTTCCACCCGCGTAAACTCGTAGCCCGCTTCCATCACCCTGAAAGCCAGATCCGTGTCCTCGCGGTAATAATGGTATTCTTCGTCATAGCCGCCGACCTTTTCAAGGATTTTTTTTCTGAATCCCGTGCTCGTTCCCCCGAAGTGGCCGTAAGCCGAAACCACTCCCGTCTTTTCGTCCTTGAAACCCGCAACCATTTTTTTGAGCCACTTCTTTTCAGGAATGCAGTCGTGGTCCATGTTAATCACAATCGGAAATCGCGCCTCCCTTATGCCGCGGTTGCGCGCTTTGCACACCCCGCCTGAAGGCAAAGGAATGAATTTGATTAGTTTTTCCCCAGCGAATTCGCGCATCATTTCCTTTGTGTTATCCTTGCTTCCGTCGTCCACCACGATTACTTCATAGGATCCCTTCGGGTAATCGAGTTTAAGCATCCCGTTTAGCACGCGCCTCAGCACGGCAGCGTTGTTGTGGGAAGCAATCACTACGCTCGCCTTTTCCGCTGTCATTCCATCCCCCATTCCCTTACCTTCGCCTCAATCAATTCGATTATTTTTCCGTGCTCCCGCCTTTTCGCCTTTGCAGCCATCGCCTTTCCGATTCCCCGCAGCAATTTTGCGGTGTCGCAGACCGCAATTCCGAATCCCGCGTCCGCAATCGCCTTTGTCAATTCCAATTGGTGGTCGTTCGTGTGCTCTCCGAACTTCTTGAGGCGCGGCACAATCACCATTGGCTTCTCATGCTGCAGTCCCGCTCCGATGTTCCCCTCCCCGCCGTGGGTTATGAACAAATCGCACCACTTGACGCGCTTCCCGAATTCCTCCAAGCCCAAAAACGGCACTGCCTCGAAATTTTTCGGCCTGCAATCCGAGTGCCCCGACTGGCAGAAAACTTTTCCCTTCAGTTTTCCGCTTTGCTTCAGTTCATCCACCGCTTCAAGCAGCCTGTTGAATTGCTGCGGATGCGTCCCGACTGACACAAAAATCCTTTTCGCTTCCTTTGGCCGCGAAATCAAAAGATTGGCCCCCCGTAAACTGATTTCGGGTAATGCTTCTGCACTTCCCTCCACTGCACAATGAAAAGGTCCGCGATTGGCTCAACCATTTTTCCCGTCACTCCGGGAACGAATGGCCTGCAGAAGCTCTCAATGTAAATAACTTTTTTTCCCAGTAATTTCGCCCACCAGCAGGTCGCGAGCGCGACGTCCGCTCCCGTGCTCACAACCAGGTCGGGGTTTTCCTTCAGGAGTACTGCGAGGGACTGGAATGCATTTACAATGAAAAGCAATGGGTTGCGCGCGGGCCTTTCAATGAAGAAAACCCTTTCGTTCCGCGCAAGGCTTTCCGAGTCGGGCCTGCGGAACGTGACAAAGTAATGCCCGCGCTTTCCGTAAAACGGCTTCAGCTGGAGCATTTCCGACAAATGCCCCCCGGCGCTGCACGCAAGGCACACCTTCATTTTTTCGCCCTCATTTTTTTCATTTCAAGCTCAAGCCACAGCGAATACTCCCTGAAGCCGAGCTTTTTGTAGAAATTTATCCCCCTCCTGTTCCGGAAGTTTGCGGAGACGTTCACCATTTCAATGTTTTTTTTCCCGCACCATTCGAGGAATGCCTTCACCAGCATTGAGCCAACTTTCCGCCCCCTGTGCTTTTCGAGGACAAGCATGTTGTCCAGTTCCGCGTAATTCCTGATTTTCCTGTACGCGCCTTTTCTCGGAACCGTTTTTCCGACGAGGTAGCCTATTGTTTTTCCGCCTTTCACCGCAATGAACGCGCACCTGTCCCTGCGGGTAATCATGCCCTTGTAATAATCGGTCCCCGTTTTCGAGAAAGTCCACTCCATATTCAGGAACCGGTCGTATTCCTCGTGCTCTTTCCTGAACAGGAGAAGGTTCAGTTTCTGGATGCCCCCGAGGTCATTTATCGTAGCGCGCCTGACTTCAAAAGAATTTTTTTCCCCGGACATTGCTCTGCCTCAGAACCTGATTATGCTGTAAGCGTTAAGGTAAAAGTAGGCTATTACGAATCCTGAAATAACCAGCTGCATTCCCAGTATTATGCACACAACCTGCTTTTCCGTGAATTTCCCGCGCCTCATCACCCATTGCGTCAGTGAGCCGCCGCGGGGATTCGCCCTGAGGGTTCCGTCCTTCTGCGGAATGCCGAAGCTTTCCGTCTGGAATCTGTGCCTTGCCTTGAAAAGCAGTTCCGCAAAGTAAAGCGCAACAAGGAAAATGCCTATTTTTTCCATGTTGCCTATTATTACCGCGGCCGCGAGCGCTGCGCCCATCATCAGTGTGAGGGAATCGCCGGGAAACACCTTTGCGGGAAACCAGTTGAATTTCAGGAAAGCGATTATCGCGCCGAGCATTGCGGCAAGGATTATTGCCGCCTCGATTGACCCCGATGCGATTGCAATGAAAAGCGCTGTGGAAAGGACTATCGCCCCGAGCCCGGCCTCAAGGCCGTTCAGGCCCGCCAGCATGTTGAAGGCGTTGCTTGCGCCCGAGATTCCAATCGGGATTATTATGAGGGAATAAATTATTCCGAGGGAGATTTCCCCGGCGAAAGGGAACGCCATCGAGGTTACCCCCACTTTTACCGCCATTAACGGCAGTGCCGCGAAAATCGGGATTAACGCGTGCTGGTACTGCCTTATTCCGTCCTTCCAGCCTATTATGTCGTCAATCACGCCGAGGAATCCCACTATTATCACTGTCGCTATTGCCGCGAGGAAAAACGTGAGGTTGATTTCTATTACGTGGAGGTAGGAGAAAACGAAGATTGCGAGCATTGAGGAAAACGCGAACCCCAGCATTACCGCAATGCCGCCCATTTCCGCGACTTTGGGCTTGGAAAGCTTGTTCATGTCCTTTCCGGTAATGCCGCGCCTGTTCATTCTCTTTATGAGGCGCGGAAGCACGAGAGCGCAGACCGCGAGGCTTGCAATGAAGGTTATCGCTATTGTGAGAAACAGGCCGTTCATTTATCGCACCGCTGTCTTATTTTTGGGTTTTTAGGCAATTTAATTCTTTTTGGTTCAATCGGATTCTCGCGGAATCAGGGGTTTCGGGGGGCAAATTCATTCTATCTTGAATATCC
>JBAZPA010000047.1:0-8448 GCA_041648435.1 archaeon | reverse complement strand
CATCCCCGAGATCGGGCAAAGAGTCCCCGAGGTTGGGCAGAGCGTCCCCAAGGTCGGGCAAAGCGTCCCCGAGGTTGGGCAGAGCGTCCCCACGGTCGGGCAAAGAGTCCCCGAAGTCGGGCAGAGAGTCCCCGAAGTAAGAGAATGAATCCCTAAGACTCAGGAAGTCATCATCCAAATCGGAGAGCATAATTTTACGTGTTCCGTCAGGTTCTCTTACCTGACGGGCGACGATTGCCGTCAGAAATGAGCATCTGACGAAACCGGCGCTTGACAAATGGCCAGAAAATGATTAATATGAGATGGTTTTTAAAAGAGAGAATGAGGAATTGGATGAAATGTGAGGGTAAAAATTTCGTGTCGCCGATAGGTTCTATAAAGGTTTCTACAGATAGAAACCATGAAAGAAGCAAATAATGCAAGATAAACACATGTTAGCGTTTACCAATAACGACCAATGCAAAAGGATTAATCTAAAATCAAAGGAAGGTTTACTATGCTGAAAAGACTGTCTTTTGCGATGTTTCTGGGGGTTGCTATTTTCACGTTCTTTAGTTGTGAAAAAAATCCCACTGAAAGTTCTGAGAAGGTGCCGGAATTAGCCACCTCAGAAGTCACTGATATTGGGCGTACATCGGCTACCTGTGGCGGCACTATTTCCTCGGATGGCGGCTCAACGATCACAGCCAAGGGCGTCTGCTGGAGCACCGGCCAAACCCCGAAAGTATCCGACAACAAAACTACCGACGGCACTGGAGCCGGTAGTTTTGAGAGTGAAATCACCGGTTTAACAGCCGGAACCAATTATTATGTACGCGCTTATGCCACGAATGGAGATGGCACCGGTTACGGAAGTGCGATGTCTTTTAAAACCGATGATCCCATAGAGCCAGGGGTAGGTACAGCAGAAGTCAGTGAGATAACGGCAACAACCGCTAAATGCGGAGGCGAAGTTTACTCGGATGGCGGTTCGGCAGTAATAGCACGTGGCGTATGCTGGAGTACGGATCAAAATCCGACCGTGTCTGACAGTAAAACCACCGATGGCACAGGGACCGGTAGTTTTACGAGTGAAATCACCGGTTTGACAGCCGGGACTGACTATTATGTTTGTACTTATGCTACAAACAGTATAGGAACCGGTCATGGTGGCGTAAAATCATTTAGAACCGATGATATTCCATCAGTAACCACTTCAGAAGTCAGTGAGATCACGACAACAACTGCTAAATGCGGAGGCGAAGTTACCTCGGATGGCGGTTCAGCGGTCACCTCACGTGGTGTCTGCTGGAGTACGGATCAAAATCCAACTGTGTCTGACAGTAAAACTACTGACGGCACCGGAACCGGTAGTTTTACGAGTGAAATTACCGGATTAACAGCTGAGACTGAGTATTATGTATGCGCTTATGCTACCAACAATGTTGGCACCGGCTATGGAAGCGTAATGTCATTCACAACAATCCAAACAGGAACCGTTACGGATATAGATGGCAATACATATCAAACGGTGAAGATAGGCAATCAGTGGTGGATGGCAGAGAACCTGAAAGTGACCCATTACCGCAATGGCGAAGCGATACCAAACGTGACCGACAATACGGCATGGACGGGGCTGACAAGTGGCGCTTACTGCGACTATGACAATAATGCAACAAATGCTGACACCTATGGTCGGCTGTATAACTGGTACGCGGTAGATGATAGCCGCAACATTGCTCCTACCGGCTGGCATGTACCAACTGATGCGGAGTGGCAAACTTTAGTTGATTATCTGGGCGGAGATGCGGTTGCCGGCGGCAAAATGAAAGAGATGGGAACGACACACTGGTATAGTCCCAATACGGGAGCAACCAACGAAAGCGGCTTTTCGGCGTTGCCCGGCGGCTGCCGTGGCGACAGTGGTACGGACTACGACGTTGGGCACCACGGGACCTGGTGGTCGGCGACTGAGCGCGATAGTGACAGCGCATGGTACCGAAGTCTGAGTTACAATAATTCAGACGTCTACCGTTACTACTACAGGGAGCAGAACGGTTTCTCTGTTCGTTGTGTTGGGGATTAGACTATTGGACTATTTTACTGTATCCCGCGGAGCGGGATCGGAAAAAAAACATGGCACAATACGATGAATTACCCGTCTATAAAGCGAGTTATGACTTGTTGTTGGAAATATTCCGTTTTACAAAGGAATTTAACAAGGAGTTCAAGTACACGGTGGGTGAGAGCATAAAAAAAGAGACATTGGAATTGATAACGCTGATTTATCGGGCAAACAGCAAGACAAACAAACAAGAAACACTGCAATCGGCGCGAGAGAAAATCGAGGTTATTCGTTTATTTATTCGCCTAATGAAAGATTTGCACCAAATCAGCCTGCAGAAATTTGTGCAAGTCAATAAACAGGTAGAGAATGTCTCAAAACAATTAACCGGATGGCAAAAATCTTCAAACTAATTGACTGTATGGCCAGAATTGCTTATCGCCATGGCATAAGCAAGCGAGCATGTTTAAATCCGGCAGACTCCTTGTATTATGATGCGAGGTATCAGTTCATATTTTCTGAAAATGGAAGTATGAGTATTCCAGTGTCTGCTTTTATTTCGGCGTTGCCCGGCGGCTACCGTAACAACAATGGAACGTACAACAACATTGGTAACAACGGGAACTGGTGGTCGGCTACTGAGAACAATAGTAACAACGCATGGAACCGAAATCTGAATTACAATAATTCAGACGTAAACCGTAACAACAACAATAAGCAAAACGGTTTCTCTGTTCGTTGTGTTGGGGATTTATTACGGTTAATCAGAGCATAGCGGCCTTAATCGGCCGCTATGCACAGTCTCTATGCAACTGACATTATTCGACAATCAAAACGAAGACAAAGTTTTGACTGATCTGTTTCAGGCTTATTTTGACGCTCGTAAAAACAAGCGGAATACCATCAATGCGCTGGCTTTTGAAAAGCATTTTGAAAGCAACATTTTTAAATTGTTCGATGAGATAATTGAACAAAAGTACCAACCGAAACCAAGCATTTGCTTTATTGTTGATAAGCCGGTAAAACGGGAAATATTTGCCGCGGATTTCTTCGATAGGATAGTTCATCATTTTATTTTCAATTGCATATCGCCTATCGTTGAAAAAACGTTTATTAACGACAGCTACAGTTGTCGTATAGGTAAAGGAACGCATTATGGCATTCATCGGATTGACCGTTTTATTCGTTCCTGTACTGGCAATTACAGTCAGGATGGTTATATCTTAAAACTCGACATAAAGGGTTATTTTATGGCCATGAACCGGAAATTACTCTTTGAAAAGGTAAAATCGGTATTGCTGGCTAACGGATCTAAATTGGATTTTGACTTTCTGCTTATTCTTTATCTGCTTGAAAAAACTATTTTCCACGATCCCACTGAGAATTGCATTATTAAAGGGAAGTATTCTGATTGGGCTGATCTTCCGGAAACCAAAAGCCTGTTTCATGCAAAATCAAATTGCGGCTTGCCAATCGGTAACTTAACCTCGCAGTTATTCGGAAATATTTACCTGAATGATTTTGATCATTTTGTGAAACGTGATTTGAAAATCAGGTACTACGGCAGATATGTAGATGATATTATTCTGGTTCATCGAGACAGAGACTACTTAAAAGCATTAATTCCGATAATCAAAGAGTATCTGAAGAAATATTTACAATTGGAACTTCATCCTAAGAAAGTGTACCTTCAACATTACTCCAAAGGAGTGAAATATCTTGGAGCAGTTATTAAACCCCATCGGATTTACATTGCCAGCCGTACCAAAGGCAGTTTTTACGAAGCAATCGATAAACAAAATCAAATCGCTCGTAATCATAAACCAACAACCGAAGAGCAGGAAAAATTTCTAAGCAGTCTGAATTCGTACCTTGGCATAATGAAGCATTATAAAACCTACAACATGCGAAAACGAATGATTTTTAAAAACCTGTCGGGCTGGTGGTGGAATTACACCTACTTGAGTGGCGGGATAAGTAAATTTGTACAGAAACTGAAGTAATCATGAATATAAAAAACGCTAACCATGGTATTCAGCCAACCGAAAAAGCTGTTCGATGATTTTGAGATTTTGGAGTTTATTTACATTTTTTTCTGAAATCCAATCACCTTGCTTTGAATATTTTTCGGTGGCTAATACCTGCCGTTATATGTATAAGCTTCTTCTATAGGATTCAGTTTAATTCTCGTCTAATCGTCGCTTAATCCTGCGTTGTCTGCTTTTTCGCGCGATAGGCTTTCAGATAATTGCGGCAATCGGGATCGCGCCCGACGAACAGACTGGCGGCGGCGATTTGCTCGTGAATCTGCGGTTCCAGCGGATTTAAAATAGCCGCATCGAGTCCCATTGCGATCGCCTGAATTAAAAACGCGCTGTGAACCAAAATGCGTTCCGGAAGTCCGAATGACGTATTGCTGATGCCGAGTGAAACGGGAAGGCCGAGTTCCTGCCGGACAAGTTGGATCGCTTTCAGAACGGGAATTCCCGATTTATCCGATGAAGCGATTGCCATGGCGGCGACATCGACGATGATGTTTTCCTTCGGGATTTTGAATTCGTCGCAGGCTTTTAAAATCGTTCGGGCGATTGCTAACCGTTCTTCCGCCGTTTCGGGAATCGTTTCGTCGATCGTCAGGGCGATGACCGCCGCGCCGTACTTTTTTACGATCGGCAAAACCTCTTCGAGTCGTTTCCTTTTGCCATTGACGCTGTTGACGAGCGCTTTTCCGGCGTAAACCTTAAGGCCGGATTCGAGGACGTTCGCCGCGGCGCTGTCCAACACCAGTGGAATCGAAACCGCGCGTTGAATTTCCGAAACGACAGATTTCATCGTCGCCGGTTCGTCGATCATCGGGATGCCGACATTGACATCGAGCGCGTCCGCTCCCGATTCTGCCTGTGCGATAGCGTCTTTCAGTAATAAATCAAAATTGCCGTCACGAATTCCGGCCGCCAGAACTTTTCTTCCCGTCGGATTAATGCGTTCACCAATTTTGACGAACGGCAATCCGTCGCCAATACTGATGACGCGCGAGCGGTTTGCGATTCTCAGTGGGAGCCGAAGCTTCGGCTTAGGCGTCCGAACGATTTCCCGTCCACGAACCGCCGATGCGATGGCGTGAACCTGTTCCGGTATTTCTGCGCCGACCATTGCCGCGCCGAGTTCGGCAAAAGCCGCACTCGATTTTTCGATTTCATCGCCCACTTCCGGGAGAAATCGAACGGAGACCGGACGATTGGTCGAATTTGTCAATCGTCTGAAGATGGATTTATTGGGTGAATTTTGGAGAATTCCGATGCTATCGACCTGTAAACCGTCGAGAATCGTTGCGAAGGATTCCACGGTCAGTCCGTCGTCGGTATTTCCATCGCTGTCGAATTTGGAAAAAACCGCCAAAGGAATAGCGTTTCTCAGCGAATTCGCGGCGATGACTGCGGCGCGCATTTCCTGAACCGCGTGCAGAGAATCGATGACGAGCAGGTCAATACCGGCGCTCATCAGAAATTGGATTTGCTCCGAATAAATCCGGACGGCTGAGTCGAATCCGATTTCTCCGAACGGCTCGATTTTTAAGCCGATCGTCTGGATGTGTCCGGCGACGGATGCCGTATCACCGGCGCATTTCCGGGCGATTTCGGCACCGCGGACGTTTACCGCTTCGACGAGATTTTCTCTGCCGATTTGTTGAAAAACCGGTCTCAGTGCGCCTGCTGTGTTCGTGAGAATGATGTCTGCGCCGGAATCGGCGAACGCTTGATAAGCCGCGACGACCTTTTCCGGCGACTCGACGTTGAGGAAAAACGACGGTGCATTGCTGGCGCTTTCAATTGTTTTTGCGATACCGGTTCGCGGGTCTGCAATGACAAGTATCTGTTTTCCGAGTTGTTTTTGGATCGACATAAAAGTCCTCTAAAAATGATGAGTGAAGTCGCTTTCCGCGACGGACGATTTTTCCAGCGGGATCATGATTCCCGACGTGGATTTCAGCGGGTGCATCAGACATGCGTCCGTCAGCCGAACGCCGATGGCGTTTTCCGGTTTCAACAATTGAAAAATGACGCGCTGGTCGGTGAGCGGCCAGTCCTGAAAACCGGGGCTGAGACGTTTCAGCCGACTGCCGTTTTGGTGTTCGATGTATTTTTGGAGATCGTAGGCGACGAGATCGGCGGCTCCAGAACCGAGTCCGTTGAGCAAATATGCCTGAAAAACATCGCCGCCGCCGGTTGAGAGTTCGCGCACTTTTTCTTCGATTTCCTGACCGATGCTGACGACGTAGCAAATCAGCGGGAAAGACCGATCTTCGGTTATAAAGCGATGTAAATACCGGCCGGTGAATTCCAGTCCGGAATCCTGAAGAAAAATACCGGTTTCGTTTCGGCTGGCGGTGACTTTTCGGAAAACGGCGCACGGCCGGATCCGATCGGCAAACCGTTCTAACAGCGACATCAATTCACGGCGCATTTTATGACCGGTTTCGCTTCGATTGAGTAGATTGAATTTCAGGCTGGCGGAAATTTCCCGCGTCCAGTGCCGATAGGACTTCAGCGTTTCAAGAGTCGTTGGAAAATTCATCGGGTTGGAAAAGCCGGGTAGAAGTGACGGATCGGTAAAGAATTCGATCTTTTGCCGGTCGGATGGCGTCAATTCTGCGTGCGGATCGATCGAATCGATCCATTCAGTCAGTTCCGCCTGCGTGTCGATTTTCTTCAGAAAAGGAAGAAATCCATCCGGGCGGGCGAGATAGACAAAAGGACACCGAATTTCCGTCTCATTTTCCATACGCCGAAATATAGACAGTTTTGAGCGATAGAAGAAAGCCTCTTGGCGCGATTATCCGGAAGAAATTCGTTACGAACTGGCTTTCGGATTCATTAAATTCCGTCGTGATGAGGAAAATTTATTTTCAATCGAACAGACGACTGATAAGCTTGGAAAATTGTCATATGGAGGTGGCGATTTGGTTAAAAACGTTTTCATTTGGGCGGCGTTCGCGTCGTTGGTTTTTATGGCAGGTTGCGCGATGACAGGAATGACGACTCAGCCGAAAGTGGGACAAACGCCGCAGACTTTCCGGAAAAAGGTCAGCAAGACAATTCGCTGTCAATATCTGCTCTTTTTACCCAAAAATTATAAGAAAAGCGATTCGCAATTTCCGCTGATCATTTTTCTGCACGGCGCAGGCGAACGCGGCAACAACCTGGCACTGGTAAAGCGGCACGGCATTCCGAAAATCATCGCCCAGAAACCGGATTTTCCATTCATCGCCGTTTCGCCGCAGTGTCCGGAAAACCGCTGGTGGTCGCTGGATACGCTGGATGCGCTTTTTGACGAGATTGTCTCAAAGTATCGCGTGGATCGGAACCGGATTTATTTAACCGGACTGAGCATGGGCGGTTACGCGACATGGGCGTGGACGATCGAACATCCAGAACGTTTTGCGGCGATCGCTCCGATTTGCGGCGGCGGCAATCCACTGGAAGTTTACAAAATAAAAGATGTTCCGGTCTGGGCGTTTCATGGCGCACAGGACCGCGTCGTGCCGGTTCACAAATCCGAAGAAATGGTTGCGGCGCTGAAAACTTGTGGCGGAAACGTACGATTGACCGTCTATCCAACCGTGGAACACGATTCATGGACAGTGACTTACGACAATCCTGAATTGTACGAATGGTTCTTAAAACAGAAGAAACAATGACCGACTGGATTAACATTGAGCGAGACGAAAAGCATATTGCCCGCGAAAAGGCAAAGGCCAAAGATTTGCGCAAATCCGGCTGGTGGAAGCAGAAACTCGCAGCGGGCTTATGCTATTATTGTGGACAGAAATTTCCGCCGGAAGAATTGACGATGGATCACATCGTTCCGATCGTCCGCGGCGGGAAAAGCAAAAAAGGGAACGTCGTCCCAGCCTGTAAAGAATGCAACAACAAGAAAAAATATCTGACGCCGGTGGAAATACTGATGAACCAAACCGATTCGCCGGAACCGGAAAAATCGGAATCCTAACTCATTGATCACTTTGGCGGAAGTTGCTTTTTAAATCTCCCGATCTCCAAAGTCCTTGTAAATAGTACACATCTTGTGTAAAAAGTCCTTGCAGAAAATACACATTTTGTGTAGAAAGTCCTTGCAGAAAATACACAAAAAGATTGGCTTTCCGTCGGAAAAGGGTCGAATTCTACTTGCCGCACTCCTGCGGCGTTTTCAATAATCGGCTGACGTCAATTCCTTTTGCCCGGCAACGTTCCACCAGATCAACGTACAACGCTTTATCCATCTGGCGCGTTCGGGAAAGAATCCAGCAGGTCGATCCTTTTGAATTACTGACGACCGCCCATTGATAATCCGGATCGAGTTCGACGATCCAGTAATCGCCCCAGAACGGGCGGAAGAAACTGACG
>JBAZPA010000046.1:0-8494 GCA_041648435.1 archaeon | reverse complement strand
AAAAACGCTCATCCCGGCCGGATTCATCCGGTCAATCTCCACAAACTCCCTAAACCAAAGGATAATTTTTGTTAGATACCGATACCAAACGCCGCATAGACACCGCCCGCGACATTCTCGTCGGCAAAGTTCCCGACCCCAAGTCTCAGGTCGAGCAGATCACCATCGCCCTGATCTACAAGTTCATGGATGACATGGACGCCGAGAGCGAGGAGTTCGGCGGGAAGCGCAAGTTCTTCGCCAATGAGTTCGCCCGCTACGGCTGGGTCAAGCTGATGCGCTCCGGACTGGGCGGCCACGAAATACTGAACCTCTACGCCGAAGCCATCACAACAATGCCGCAGAATCCCGGCATTCCTCTGCTTTTCCGCAACATTTTCAAGAATGCCTATTTGCCCTACCGCGACCCGGAAACGCTCAAGATGTTCCTCAAAGTCATCGACGAGTTCAACTACGATCACAGCGAACGACTCGGCGACGCCTTTGAATATCTGCTCTCCGTGCTTGGATCACAGGGTGACGCCGGACAGTTCCGCACCCCGCGCCATATCATCGATTTCATGGTCGAAGTCATTGACCCGAAGAAGACCGAGACCGTGCTTGATCCTGCTTGTGGAACAGCGGGGTTCCTGATCTCATCCTATAAGCACATCCTCAAAAACAATTCCGAATTACAAATTACAAATGATGCCGTGTCTTCCGAACAATTCGTAATTCGTAATTCTCAATTCGTAATTAACCTCACACCCGACGAGAAGGGCAGACTCGCAAAGAACTTCAAGGGCTACGATATTTCGCCCGACATGGTGCGTCTGTCGCTGGTCAACCTGTACCTGCACGGCTTTGCCGACCCGCATATTTACGAATACGATACGCTTTCCAGTCAGGAACGCTGGAATGATTATGCCGACGTGATTCTCGCCAATCCGCCATTTATGTCGCCGAAAGGGGGCATCAAGCCGCATAACCGCTTCTCGGTGCAGTCCAAGCGCAGTGAAGTGCTGTTCGTGGATTATATGGCCGAACATCTCAGGGCCAACGGTCGCGCAGGTATCATCGTGCCCGAAGGCATCATTTTCCAGAGCCAGACCGCCTACAAGCAACTGCGCAAATTGCTGGTTGAGGAATATCTCGTCGCTGTGGTTTCCCTGCCGGCGGGCGTGTTCAATCCCTATTCCGGCGTCAAGACCTCGATCCTGATATTGGATAAATCCTTGGCGAAGAAAACCGACACCATCGCCTTCTTCAAGGTGGAGAACGACGGCTTCGGCCTCGGCGCCCAGCGCCGCGAGATTGCCAAGAACGACCTGCCGGAGACAGCCCGAAGGCTGAAAGAATGGATGAACCATGGAATACACGGAACACACGGAATGCCCGAAAAAGATATTTCCAAATCTCCTTCTGTGTATTCAGTGTGTTCTGTGGTTACATCTTCCAAGTCTTCCGCGTCTGCTATGTGTTCTGTGGTTGGAAATGGTCTGATCGTGCCGAAAGAAAAGATCGCGGCGAATGGCGACTACAACCTGAGCGGGGAGCGGTATCGGGAAAGTGGCCAAAAGTCATCCCAATATCCGCATGTCGAACTCGGCGAAGCCGTGGAAATCCTTGACTCACTCAGGCGGCCAATAACCAAGAGTGATAGAAAGCCCGGCCCATACCCTTACTACGGAGCAACTGGAGTCCTTGATTATGTCGAGGGCTACCTCTTCGACGAGCCGCTTGTGTTGGTTGGGGAAGACGGAGCAAAGTGGGGCGCGGGTGAAAACAGCGCGTTCCCCGTCGAGGGCAAAGTTTGGGTCAATAATCATGCACATGTTCTGCGGCCAAAGCGTGACAGATTGTTGGATCGCTTCCTTATCGAGATACTCAACGAGGCTGATTTGATGCCATACGTCACAGGCGTCACCGTTCCCAAGCTCAACCAAGAGAAGCTGCGAAGCATCCCAATCCCCCTGCCACCGCTGGACGCGCAGAAGGAGATCGTGGCGGAGATCGATGGTTACCAGCGAATCATCAACGGCGCCCGCACCGTTCTCGACAACTACCGCCCACACATCCACATCCACCCCGACTGGCCAAAACGTGAACTCGGTAGCCTTGCTGATAATCTGGATTCACGTCGCGTACCCATCACCAAAGGCGACCGCAAGGAAGGTCCGTTCCCATACTATGGAGCTTCGGGAATCGTTGATCACGTTGCCGGCTACATCTTTGACGAAGACATTCTATTGATTTCCGAGGATGGTGCAAACCTCCTGGCGCGCTCGACACCCATCGCGTTTTCTGTGACGGGAAAATGCTGGGTCAACAACCATGCTCACGTTTTAAAGTTCGAGAATCCGGCCACGCAGAAATTTGTGGAGGTTTATCTCAACACTATTCCTATCGAGGAGTTTGTCACAGGTGCGGCACAGCCGAAACTGAACCAACAAGCGTTGAACAGCATTCTAATTCCGATCCCTGACGATCTTACTAGGCAACAAGTTATTATGAAAGAGATCGAGGCCGAGCAGGCGCTGGTCGCCGCGAACCGCGAACTGATTGTGCGCATGGAGCAGAAAATCCAGGCCGTCCTGGCCCGTATCTGGGGCGAACCGTAGAGACACGATGCCTCGTGTCTCAGATGCCTTGTGTCCGAACAAATTATAAGACACGGCGTGCCGTGTCTCTACAAATCTGTTCGTCGGTCGCTTTGGACAATTCCATATCCCGAAGATCATTTCCCCCGGACAGCCTGAAGACGTCTCCAATATCCCATGAAGACATCTCCGACCCCACCCAAAAACATCTCCAACCCTACATGGAGACGTCTCCAGCCCTACCCGAAGACATCTCCGATCCCACCCGAAGACATCTCCGACCTTACCCGAAGATGTCTCCACCACTACCCGGGGACGTCTTCGACACCCCCTTGAGACGTCTCCACTCCCATATAAAAACGTTTCTGAAACGTTCGGAGATAAAACCATTGATACCCTCTGCTGGCGTCAACAACCCCAATTGATGATGTCAACAGCCACCCTTGCGGATGCCCGAAAATCCTCCCGGGGGGTTCCTGTCCTCCGGGAGGATACTTTTTTAACCACAGAACACACGGAACACACGGAAGACCATGGAAGGCGACTTACTACAGAGAGCACAGCCACCGCCAACGGCGGGGAATGCTTTTTTCATAATCCTCGTCTCTACGCTCCGCGTTGAGACGCCGACCATCCGCATGCGACGAACAGGCCGAACCCTGAACATATAAGCGCCAACGGCGGGGAATGCCTTATGCCTTCAACATTTAACTTGCGCTTTTTGGGAAAGTTGCGTACAATAACGCCGTTAGGTAATTGATATGTTTTTCGCAATGGCATTTTTTATCGAGGGAATGAATGTGGAAGGTGCTTTTGGGGTAAAAGAGTAAATCATGGCAAAGATCAATGTCCTTGACAGAGAAAATATAAAATCCATTGAATTCATTGGGTTTCGCCCAATTCCGGTTTTAACAGCAACGGATTCGTTACCTTTATTTATCAGGTGGGTATAATATGCGTTTAATAAATAGTTATCAGTGAGAATTAAAATGAGCATCCTGAACAACGCTGTTGACTCGATAATTCTTGGAATAGAGGACTACCAGTCACCTGATCCGCGTCGACTACTCTCGGCGACAAGAAATCTCGTTGCTGGTATCCTCCTCCTATACAAACACAAACTGGCAAGCCTCAGCCCAGTAGGCTCCGATGAGGCTCTGATTAAGCAGCGTGTGCTCCCGGTCGCTGACGCAACTGGGAGTGTCACTTGGCGAGGTAAGGGCACCAAGACCGTCGATTTTCAACAAATTCGTGAGAGATGCGAAAGCCTTGGGATCTCAGTTGGCTGGAAGCGAATCCAAAAAATTGTTGAGCATCGTAACGACATTGAACATTACTTTACTTCTTTAATTCAAAGCGATATTCGTTCCCTTATCGCAGACGCGTTCATCCTTATTCGTGACTTCGTTCGTGTACAACTCGACGAAGATCCTCTCCATCTGTTCGGAGAAGCGACGTGGAGCGTGCTCTCTAATGTTGCCGAAGTCTATAACAAGGAGAAGAAGGAATGTGAAACAAACATCAATTCAATTGATTGGCGGTACACGCAACTCAAAGATGCCCTTCTGGAATGGCAATGTCCTGACTGTGGTTCGGGACTGATCGACGTAAAGATCACGGGAGTGGATCGTTGGAAATCTATTTTCAAGTGTCGCTCATGTGGAAAGGAGCACGACTTTGAAGATGGCGCTGAGAAGGCAATCATTGAATTCTACGCTTGGCAGAATTACGATTCGATAAAACACGGTGGTGATCCAGCGACTATACTTTGCCCGAATTGCTCTCATGAAACCTACGATTTGGATGAAAATTGCTGCATTCTTTGTGAAGAATCAGTAGAACGGGAATGTAAGCGCTGTGGCGTAGACATACCTCCCGAAGAAATAGACGGTGATGGGTATTGTTCATTCTGCGCCTATAATATGGCAAAGGATGATTGAAATACTACGAACAAACGCGCGTGGACGCCAACATTTTACAATCCAAGAATGTAGGGTGAAACGATGAGCATGCTTGAGTTGGTAGACTCTGACGATGTACTTACACATTGACTTAAACAAATTATTAATCAATAATGGCTAATTCAACCATCCGAGATTTTTTTCTAAATGATCCTCTTGCAAGATTTGATCAGGAATTTATTAGTATTGAGGTCAATGAGCGATTTGATGAATTTCTTCCTAAAGATACTTCTACTCAAGTTTTTGGTGCGTTCTCACCATTTGTATTAGAAAGACCATGGAAATACTGGGATTCAGAGACAGTAAAGACATCTCTAAATTTGCTTGAAGAGGATATAACTCGTACAGTTGAAGCAATCAGGATTCGAAAAAGTGCCATAGATCGAGGATTGCAAAGCCTTTTTCGCCCTGCTCCTATTGTCTTTGTAGAAGAGTCTTTTGAACAAACACGATCACATGGTTTGGTACGCTTGGCTACCGAGTTTTTGCCAGAATATTTACGTTGGGCAGAACATGTATTTGGAAACTTGATTGAAGTATATTGGTCATTACGGAAACGAGGAGGTGTTGATGGAAAATTTGACCTACATGGAGCTACGACTCTTCTTTCCCAAAAAGGACTTGATCGTCTTTTAAAAGGTTATGTTGACCGTGTTCGGAATGCCATTGCTCACGGGAAATTTAACTTTACTGGTTTTGATATTGAGTTTGGTGTTATAAATCCTGATCGCTATTCATCATCGGAATTCCTACGTCTTTTTGATGACTTGTGTCGAACCTGCACCGGATTAGGTATTGCATTATTATTGTTTTGGGCCCGTCATAACCCTGGACCCAAATTGCGTGGATCAATCCCACTTGCAATTGTTACAAGATTCGCTGCTGGTGGATTAAACCGTACTGGATTAGAGATTTTAGGAACCGTAGAATCAAATACAAACTTAGCCGGGAGACAACTCCATGTGCTTATGCGGATGTCAATGAAATACCGAGCATTAGTACTTGGCGATTGTGGTCGGGTTGCAATGCACCTTCTTAATTCTGGCGCGGTGGATTATGATCGTATCTTAGTGGAAATAGAAGAGAACAACCAAGTCAGTTCTCTAGTCACTATTCTACCCAAGATTTTAATGGAATTGTTGGAGAATAATGCGCCGTTTGAGCAACTGTTTAAAGCCTTTCCTGAAACTCAACTTCTCTGGTTCAATGAGAGTCATCTAAAAGCTAGATTACGTGCATGGCAAACGATTTTATCAACAGGAGCTAAACGTGCACGCATAGAAATACTAAAGAACTGGCATGAAAGTGGACTGTGTATAGGAAAAGGACGTTTTTATATACGTAAAATAAAAAATTTAAGCAGTCAGGGTGTTGGGAGAGTACGCATCATGGCGGTTTTACGGAATCCTTCAGATGCAAAAAATGAACAACTGGTTAGAGAAATCATTCGTGAGATTGTCAAGATTGGAAGGAGTAAATTTATAAGGTCGCGTGAAAAAATACTGGATCCCGGAATTCCTTGGTCCAGAAAGCCAAAATATGTATGGGTTGATCTTTATAGAGTCGATGGAACACTGAGATGGTTGCGTGAAGGAGGTTGGGCTGCAGGTAATCTTGTATCTGTAGCTGAACGTATTTGGGGTAGTTATAAACCGGTGGTTGTAGATAATCCAGAAGAAATTTATAAGAGTATTCTCATCCGCTATAAAATGGATATTGTAAAAGCTCAAAAAGTTTTATCTGAACTAGCAAATATAAACATGAAAATTCAAAAATAGCGCCGTAATGAAAATATCGGAAAATGATAAGTTAAATTTATCTTGTCTTTACGTTCTGCTTTGAACCATCAACAACTCGCATTTTACTTTATCAATCCTGTAGTATTATTGCCAAGAGTTTTAACTCGTGGAATCAGTTGAACGTGACACACCCGGACTTTAGTCCGTCATGTTTGGGCTAAAGCCCACTTTATTTTTCGGATTACTATCCACGAGTTAAAACTCGTGGCAATGGCATCCTTTTGCGTAGTTATTTTCTTATCCGTGTCTATCCGTGTTTACACGGTGGAATGATCAGTCAATAGTGTTTTCAGCAAGTAAAAAGCTCTATTCCACAGGGTGAATCTGTGGCAAAATAATCTTCTCTGTTTTCTCTGCGCCCTGAATCCCGCCAACGGCGGGGCTTCGTCGCTACGGATTTTCGGGCTTCTGGATCCTTATAGATTCTTGTTTGGCTGTCGCGTTTCTATATGATTTGTGCCGCTCCTCAGAATGACAGCAGGCGGACCTCTTTTTGTTATTCTTTATTCTTTCCCCGCCCTTTGGCGGGATTTCGTCTTCTTTCGTCCCTTTTCGTGGTCATTCTCTTATCCGTCTTTATCCGCGTCCATCCGCGGTTAGTTTCTCTCTTTCCCCGCCTTCAACCCCGGGATTTCCCACGGCAGGATGATGCGTCCGGGCGTGTTGAGGTCTTCGTTGATGCGCATGAAGCAAAGTCCGATATAGCGCTCTTTGCTCTGGAGATTCGCGACCCACTCTTTGTATGGCGTGTCGAATGTCGTCATCTTGCTGTTGGACGACTCGCGGATGAATTTCTGTCCGTTCTTCTCGACGATCATCAGCATGTGCGCCGAGAAAATGTCCGTCTTGTTCGCCAGTATCAGCGAGAGAATGTCGCCCGATTTCGTGTTCTTTTCCACTTCCAGCAGGTTTTGTTTGGGAACGATGTCCAGCGTTTGCGTGCGATCGGGCAGAACGTACCGCATGTCTTTGATGCCTTTGCCTTCGAAGAATTTCCGGTGCGAGATCGTCCGCGTGACGGAAACGCATTGATCGCCGCCGACTTTCTTTGTGACATCGGTCAGCAACCAGCTGTTTTCGGGCATCCAGTCGGTCATTGTATAATGGTTGCGGGTTCTCATGCCGATGACGCCGTCTTTGTAGCGGATTTGTTGGAGATTGTTGAAGAAATTATCCCAGCTGTCGGAAATGGAAAGCGCGAGAACATGCTCGCAGTAAACCATGCAGTTCGTTTGACGGAAATTGACTAACGGCTCCGTTTCGTAGAGTGCATAAGGTCCGTCGCCCAAGCAGGTCAGATTGTACGGCATTCCGAGAAACCATTCCGAATAGAAAGCGATGCGCTCGGTGATCGTCAGGTTTTGCTGGCTGACGGTCGTCATAAGCGAGTCGATTTCCATGTTGCTCATCCCGAATAATCGGGACTGTTTGACCGCGGGTTTTTCCTGAGAAAAGGCGGCGGCAAAGCACACCAACAGAATGAATGACAGGTATTTTTTCACGATGATTTCTCCACGAGTTGAAAAGTCTGAAGGTTCACCCTATTTTACCAGCACCATTTTCCGGCTCAGGACGGCGCGGTTATTGACCGACATCTGGTAGATATAGACGCCGCACGGGAAATCGTGCGCGTCGAAAGTCGCCGAATATTCGCCGGGCGCGAATTCGCGGTCAACCAATGTTTTCACGCGACTGCCAAGCATGTTGAAAATGTCGATGCGGACGGACGATTTTTCCGGCACAACGAACGAAATGACGGTTGTCGGGTTGAATGGATTCGGGAAGTTTTGCCGGAGTTCGAAGCGGCGGGGCGTCGTTGCAACCTCGCGGTCAACGCCGACGACGACCTTTTTCACGGCGCGCAGATCGTCAAAATAGAGTGAGCCGCTGGTCTTTGCGTTCGTTGCGTATGTCAGTTGAAAACTGTCGAATCTCAGCGTTCCGGTGACGGTTCCGTCGCCGAGCCACGAGCCGGTTCCGTCGTTCGTGATGTCCCACGAAACGAGTTTCCAGCCGAACCAGTCGATAGTGATCCATGGGCTGACCTCGTGGGAGGTTACTGCTTCAATTGGATAATTCTCATCCACCGCGAACCGGAACTGGTTGCCGCTTCCGTCGCCGAAAACATAAACCTGAAGAATGGAACTTTTATCGA
>JBAZPA010000045.1:0-8901 GCA_041648435.1 archaeon | reverse complement strand
GCAGGGACAACCGCATTTCCTCCTTCGAACTGCACGTGTTCCTCGTGGAGGGCATTTCTTCCGCGGGCGCGAGCGTGATTGACTTGGGAATCGTTCCCCTTCCGCTGCTGCGCTTCGCAATGCGTGGCTTTCCCGTGTGTATCGGCGTTCTGGTTACTGGCGGAAACCTTTCCGTGCAGCACAACGGCATAATTCTCGAGGCTTCTGCCGGAAAATCCGCCAAAAACGAAATGAAAAAAATAATTTCAATTTTCCGCTCGCGTGGCTTCTCCTCGGGAAACGGGAGGATTGAAAGGAAAAGCTTCAACCGCGAATACTTCGGCGCGGCGGCAAAATCCCTCGGAAAGCCTGAAAAAAAACTGAAAATAATCGCGGATTCAGGCAATTCGGCTTCGGGAAACTTCCTCGTGAAACTCCTCAGGATTCAGGGCCACAAGGTGTTTCCCGTGAATTGCTCTCCGGACGGAACGTTTCCGAATCATCTGCCCGAACCCGAGGATGAAAAGAATACGGCAGAATTGCGCAAGGAAATCCTGCGCCGCAAAGCCGGAATAGGATTCGCCTTGGACTGCAACGCCGAGCGCGTTGTCGCCTTCGATTCCAGAGGAAAGAAAATCCCGAAGAATGCCGCGGCAGAGAGCGACGCGCTGGTTTTCGCCGCGAGGCTCGCTAATTCGGCTTACAAAAAGTGACCTGTTATTTTGCGAGTTCCGAGGAAAGCCATTTTTCATATTCTTTGTTTGCCTTGGCTTCCAACATTGCGATGAACGGCGTTTCGTATGAATGAAGGCGCTTTATTTCCGCCTTGATTCTTGCGAAAAGCATTTTCTCGGATTTCGCGATCATCAGGAATTCCTTCGCCTTCTCGGTTTTTCCCTTCCACTTATATGCCGATTCCACGGGAAAAATCAGGGTGCAGGCAGCGAGCTTCTTTTCCAGAAGGCTTCCCGAAGCATTTTCGGCTTCTTTCTTCGAGGGGAAGGTAACGTGCACCTCAATCATTTTCCATCACCCAGCTCCCTGAAAATTTCTTCCGAAAGAATCCTGCTTATTGTTTTTCCCGGCAATTTTCCCGCGAGTTCCTTCATGGCTTCGCCCATGAGCGCGCCCGCCGCCCTTTCCTTCTTTTCCTTCACGAGCGCGGAATTCCTTTTCACTATTCCTGCTATTATCCCGCGCGCTTCCTCGTCGGATGCAATTTTCATATTCATTTCCGCGAGAATGGTGTCCAAGTTTTTGTGTTTTTCATTTCCCCATTTCGCCAGCACGGGAATGAGGATTTCCCTCGTGATTCTCCCGCCTTTCAGGCCTTCGAGAACCGATTCAATCATTTCATTGGAAATCTTTTCCGGCTCGGTTCCCTCGCGCTTCAGTTGCGTCAGGGTTTCAAGCAGCAATGTCGCTGCCGGAACCGCGGAATGCCCCTTTCCGACCATTTCCTCGAAGAACCTCGCGTAATTGCTCAATTTCATTTCCTCGGCGAGCTTCTCGCTCAAGCCCCACTTCAGATAGCGCGCCTTCCTTTGCTCCGCCCACATCGGCGGATTCTTCCTTATTTCCGCGATTTCTTTTTTGTCCGGCTTCACGAGTTCCGAATCCGTTTCCGGATACATTCTCGCCGCGCCGGGCAAAGGCCTGCTGTACTCGCTGTTTCCTCCCTCGAGCGCGTTCCGCGTTTCGTTTGGAACCTCTTTCAGCGCAAGCGCGCACCTGTGCTTTATCACTTCAACGGCATCAATGCAATTTTCCCTTTCTCCCAGCACTAACGCGAATCCGTCTCCCGAAGCGCATCCGAGTTCCTTCCGGATTTCCCCCGCTTCCGCTTCCGTTATCCCGTAATTCGGGAGCTCGTCGCAGTGGATTATTCCGTTCAGCCCCGCGCGCGCCTTCACGTAGGAGGAAACCTCGGTTCCGAAGCGCCTGTCGGGCTGAAGCTCGAATCCCAGCAATCCCTTCATTTTTGGAAGTTTTACTCCGAATGCGGTTCCCTTCGCAATCGCCTTTAGCACCAAAACTGAATTCGTTTTCGCGAGGCAGTTTCCCAAATCAACCGCCCTGTTGGTTCCGAAATCGTTTTCCTTAATTCCACGCTTTTCCATTTCGCCCTTCAGTTCCATAAGCTTCAATTGCCTTTCAATCTCGCGTTCCACGAAAGTATCAATCATTTCGAGTTCCTGCACCCCTTTAAGTTCCACTCTCGCTCCCTCCGCAATCGAGATGTTCAAATCCTGCCTTATGGTTCCAAGTCCGCGCTTCGCCTTTCCCGTAATCCTGAACAGTTCGCCTATTTTCAGGGCGGCTTCCTTTGCCATTTCCGGGCTCTCAATGTCTGGTTCGGTTGCAAGCTCAATCAGGGGAATTCCGAGCCTGTCAATCCTATAATGAATTTCCCTTTTGCCCTCGTCCTTTTTCGTTGGCCTCGCGGCGTCCTCCTCCAAAATCAATGACTGGATTCCCAATTCTTTTTTTTCCAGCTTTATTTTTCCCCCGACCGCTACAAGCATCGTGCGCTGGAAACCGGATGTGTTGCTTCCGTCCACGACAGTCTTGCGCATAACCTGAAATTCGTCCAGTATTCTTGAATCCGCTAGGCACGCGACCTCGAGAATGACATGCAATGCATCCTTGTTCAGCGGCCTAACAGGTTCCTCGTCGCATTCCACAAGGCAGGTGGTGTCGTTGTACGCTTCGTAAACGTAAGAGTAATCTTTCTTCATTGCCTCGAGCGCGGCTTGGTCGAATTCTCCCAGCTCTCCGGCCGAAGCCCTGAGCTTCCGCCTGAAAGTGAAGTCCGGTTCCTCTTCGCGCAGTTCCGAGGCGCACCTGCAGAAAAGTTTCCCGACGTCCAGCTGCTGGTGCACCTCAATCCCGCATTTCAGGCCCACGTCCTTGTAATTGAGGCTCATCTTTTGGCCGCCTCGATGAAGGCCTTGATAGCTTTGATATCATTTTCCAATTCTGCCTTGCATTCAGGCAGGGAAAGTGTTCCAATTTTTTCCCGCACCTTTTTTTCAGCCAGCTCGATTGCCGATTTCAGGGTTTCCCCGCGTTTTCCCCATTCCATCAGGTCGTTGAAGAAGTTTTTTGCGTCAAGGAAGCGGTAGCAGTCCGCATTGGCGCATATTTCAGATTCGATGCTCGAAAACTTTCCAGCGGCGTTGTGATGCTCGGAAACGCAGGCAATGGCTTTCTTCTTCTGCTCCCCGCCAAACTCGAGCTTTTCTAGGAAATCCCTCGTTGCCTTGACGCTCATTGCGACGTGCGCCTCGGCTTTGCCGAGCTTGAACGCCTCCCCGAGCTTAACGTCCATCAGCCTGGTGCCAACGCCCACAACCGCCTGGTCTGCGCCGAGCCTTTTTGCAAGCTCAAGCCCCTTTGCGTTTGCGGTTTCAAATGCAAACCTGTAAGGGAGCCCGTATTTGGCGATTTCCTCGAGCGCCCACTCGTGCGCCAGCTGCACCGCGTCCTTCCGCATCATAAGCCTCACTTGTTCATTTCATCGGGTTTCGGGGCCTGCGCTTCCGTCCTCGGGCTTATTTCCCCGCGCAGGTTTTCCGCAATAAGTTTGCGCGCTTCCTCTGGGGAATGGTTTCCGAGCAGCCACGCCAACTTAACGAACGCGGTTTCGGGAAGCATATCCTCGCCCGGAATTACGCCGAGCTTCACCAAGTCCGCTCCCTTGTCGTAAACGTGCATATGCACCCTGCCGTAAAGGCACTGCGAGGTCATTACCACTACGCAGTTCTTTGCCAGCTCCCCTATCGCGGGATATATTTTCTCGTGCGCCCTCTTTGTTATCTCGTCAGGCATCTGCCCGGGGGTGTGCCCCAATCCCGTGCCCTCAATCACAAGGCCCTTGAATCCGTTCTTGGAGTAGAACTCGAACTGCTCGGGGAACATGTTTATGGTGATTTTCAGCAGCCCCACCTTTTCCTCGAATTTTGGCTTCACTGAAACCTTTTCACCCTTGCTTTTCCTCGCATAATCGTCTTTGGCAAATGAAATTTCCTTTGTCTTGTAATTCACCCTCGCGATTGCCGTGGAATTCACTGGCCTGAAAGCGTCCCTGCGGCTCGTGTGCAGCTTGCGCGTCTTGCACGCGGGAAGAACCGCGCACCAGTCGTCGCTTGTTCCCTCATGCATGCATATTGCAACTCCGGCAAAGTCGGTTTTCGCTATGAAAGTTGCCGCGCATATGAGGTTCATTGCCGCGTCGCTCGAGCCCCTGTCCGAGCTCCTTTGCGCCCCCACCAAAATCACGGGAATCGGGCACTTCTCAAGCGCAAACGAGAGCGCCGCGGCCGCAACAGCGATGTTGTCCGTGCCCATGCCGATAATTATTCCCTCCGCGCCCTTTTCGGCCTCCTCCCTCACCGCGTTCGAAATTACCCCGAAGTGCTCGAAGCGCAGGTCGTCGCTCCACATGTCGCTCAGGTGCCTTGAACTGAAATTGCCTATTCGGGAAAGCTCGGGAAACATTGCAAGCAAATCCTCCGGCGCGAAAGCGTTGTAAACCGTGCCCGTCCTGTAGTCCACGCGCGAGGCGATCGTGCCCCCTGTGTGCAAAACCGATATTTTCGGAAGCCCATCTATTTTCGGGGCGGACTTCGCTTCGGGCTTCCTGAATTCCTTCTTTCCCGGCAGTTTTTTCGCGGTGAACCCCTCTTCGACTTCGATTCCGATGTTGTAGCCGGAAGGAAGCTTCAATGAAAGGATTTTTTCGTTCGCGCTCGGCGCAACATAGCCTGTAATGCTTCCCGTTCCGGTTTCAAGCTCAATGAGGTCGCCTTCATTGAGGCCGTTCCTCTGCAGGAATTCCTTGGAGTTCATAATTAAGAAGGACTGCGGAACCTTTTTTTAATTTCATGCTTTGGGTTTCAGCGCGGGTAACCCTTCATCATTTCCTTGATTTGCGCGGTTATGCGCAGCGCATCCCCGTGCTTCCTCTGCCACATGTTCCTTCCGAAAATGAGCCCCGTGCAGCCCGCTTTCATGGCAGTCTCGGCCTTTTCGACAATGCTCCTGTCGTCCGCCTTCTCCCCGCCCGAAACCAGCACCAGTGTCTTTCCCGCGCTTTCCACCACCATCTTCATCCTTTCCAAGTCCGTCGCGTCTTCGAGCCCGATGTAGGGCTTTGAGTCCTCGCTCTTGGAAAGGAATGCCTTGTATTCCCCGAGCTTCTCGGCCTTTACCTTCTTTGGCATGTTGAGTTTCACTATGTCCGCCCCGAGCTCGTTTGCGGCCCTTGCCGCGTAGTCAACTGCGTAAAGCGAGTCCTTTCCGCCCTTTGCCTCAATGGCTTCGCCCCGCGGATACGACCATACGAACAATGGCATCCCGAATTTCTCGCAGTCCCTGCGCACCTCGTTGAGCTGCGCGATGTCCCTGTCCTGGCTGGGGCTTCCCGTATAAAGCGTGTAACCCACGGCGTCCGCGCCGAGCCTTACCGCGTCCTCAACGCTTGCGTCGAGGGGGGAAAAAGACTGCTTGTCCGAGGGCACTGCGGTCTTCCCGTTTATTTTGAGTATTAGCGGAACCTTTCCCGCGTACTCGCGGAAGTATTTCTGCGCTATTCCTATGTGGAACACTATTGCGGAATACTTTCCCTCCTCCGCGAGCCTGAGCTCGTATTCGGGGTTCTTGGAAGCCGGATTTTGGAAGAAATCCATTGGCCCGTGCTCCAGGCCCTGGTCGATGGGGAGAATGAGGAGAGTGCCGTTCGCGTTTCCTTTATCGTAAAGCATCCTGTGCAGCCTCGCGCGCTTTCCGATGCTGATTTCAAGTTCCTTCAGCGAAACGAATTTTTCCATTTTCCCGCCTCCTATGAAAATTCCTCTGCGAAAAGGAAATTCATGCGTTACGTTAATAAAAGAAATCCCCTTCGTTAATAACCGTTCATAAGCGGAACAAAATTAAAATTTTGGGGATTGAATGCGCGTAGGAATTCTCACGGGCGGAGGCGATTGCCCGGGCCTGAACGCGGTAATACGCGCGGTTGTGCTTAACGCGGAGCGCGAAAAAATAGAAGTAATCGGGTTCCTTGACGGGTGGAAGGGCGTAATCGAAAACAGTTCAAGAAGAATTTCCTCCGCGGACGTGAACGGAATACAGTCTCTTGGCGGAACGATTCTCGGCACTTCGCGCACCAACCCGTTCAAGGAGGAAAAGCGCGACGTTCCCAAGGTGCTTGAAACGATCCGGAAAAACAAAATAGACTGCCTCATAGTGGCGGGCGGGGAGGACACGCAAGGCGTTGCGTTCAAGCTCTCCAAACTCGGGTTGAATATTGTCGGGGTTCCGAAAACAATGGACAACGATTTGTCGGGAACGGATTTCACTTTCGGATTTGACACCGCGGTGAACAATGCCGCGGAAATGATTGACAAGCTGCATTCAACCGCGAATTCGCATCACAGGATTCTCGTCGTGGAAGTTTTCGGAAGGCACGCCGGCTGGGTCGCGCTTTACTCGGGCATTGCAGGCGGGGCGCATTACATCCTGATTCCCGAATCAAGGGTTCTTCTCGATGAGGTCGCGGCGGCAATAAAAACGCGCTCCGCAAAAGGAAATGATTATTCAATCGTGGTTGTCGCGGAGGGCTGTGAGTTCGAGGGAATGAAGTTCGCCGCGAAAACCGATGCGTTCGGCCACAAGCAATTGAAGGACCTTGCTGTGGGCGAATTCGTTGCGAGGGAACTCGAAAGAATGACCGGAAAGGAGGCGCGCTCCGTTGTGCTGGGGCACACAATCCGCGGAGGCGCACCCACTGCGTTCGACAGGGTTCTTGCGACGCGCCTCGGCGAGAAAGCCTTCGAGCTCGCGAAAACCGGAAGGTTCGGCCAGATGGCTTCAATGAAGGGCACCGAGATTTCATCCGTGCCGATTTCAGAGGCAATCGGAAAACTCAAAACTGTTCCAATTGAATTCTACGAAGCCGCAAAGATACTCTTTGAATGAAAGCGCTTTTCCTTCTTTTCAGGTGCACGCGCCGTTTGCCGTGCTTGTTATTTTGTATGCGGTGCTTTTGTCCCCGACTTCAATTGCCGCGTTCAAAAGCTTCGCCTGCCACGCCTGGCTGCATTCCAGCCCGTAACCGCAATTGCTGCAGTAAAGCCTCGTCCTGCACTTTCCGCTTTCCTGGTCAAGGATTGAGTATGAATCGCTGTTTCCCGCGGAGCAGTTCGAAGGCGCGGAATTGTTTACATAAACCGCCTTTTCTATTTTGTCCTTTCCCGCGTCCTTTCCCTCCGCAGTGATAACAATCTTGTGGTTTCCCGCGCTTCCCGCCTTGAGGAAAAAAGTTTTTGTCGCGGTTTCCCCCGCTTTCAATGTGAGAATTCTTTCTATTCCGCTGTCCTCCAGTTCGTTTCCCGAATCAAGTTCGCGGTAGAACCGGACTGAAATTACAATTTCCCCTGAATCCGTTTCTCCGGAATTCGTTGCCTTTGCCTGCACTTCAAACGCGTTTCCCTTTGACAAATCGATTTCGGAGGCGCCTTGCACTTCAAGCGTTGCCTGTGCCGGGGATTTGCCAAGGTAAAGCGTGCAGACGGAAAGGCCGTAATCGTAATTGCACCTTGCAAATGTTTTGATTCCCAAATCTGATTCGAAGGAAATGGTTCTCGCGGTTCCCTTTGTCCGGTAATCGCATTCGCTTGAATTGCACTTGAACGAAACCGTTCTTCCCTTTGAATCAAAGTTTGAGGCGTTGAGGGAAAGCCCCTTTGAAAACAGGACTGTTCCGAGAGAATTAGTTTTTTCCACGTTCAATTCCGCGAAATCGATTCCCCTTGCTATTTCCGCCTCGACATCAGGCTTGGCAAGGAACTGGGGGCCGAACTCAAGAATAATTATTGAAATGAGCGCGGCCGCGACTATCGCGACCACGATTACATTGAAAGCATTTGAAGCCATCAATTATTCCTCCTTCCCCTGATTCTCCTTATTCCGGGAGCCGGACTCCGGCCTAATTCCGCGTGCAACTCCCATTTGAGCAAATGATTGAAGAGCGTTGTCAGAAGGAATCCGATTGCGGCAACGATTATGAACAGCTGCCAGTCCCCTTCGCGCAAATACAACGTTCTTATGCCTCCGAAGTAGGAGTAAATCATGAAGAGCACGTAGCCCACAATGAGGACCGAAAGCATTACCCTGAACCACCTTGAAAGGGTTCCAAGCATCCTTTTCAAGCCTCATCGCCCCCCGAAGCGTTTTCGTTTGTGGGCCTCTTTTGCATTGCAAACATTTCAATTATTTCCTTTTCAGTTGTGGAGTCCTCGGGTTTCTTGTCGTTCCTGAATGAAATCATTCTCGGGAAACGCAGTGCGTATCCCTCGCTTTTCCCGGTTTTCCCGCAGGTGTGCATCGGGCTCCTTGTTATTTCGTCCGCCTTTGCCTCAATCACCATTTCTGGAGTGACCCAGAAATCGGGTTCTGTTTCGGAGTCCACCCTTGCGGGCCTCGACTTTGACTTCAATTTGCTGAGCCTTTTTTCGAGTTTCCCCAATTGCTCCTCGCTCATTCCGGTTCCTATTTTTGCGATTGTCCTGAATGAATCGCTTTTTGCCTCGTAAACCGCGGCAAGTAAGGCCCCCAATCCGAATTTCGTGCGCTTTCCCTTTCCCTCGTAATACCCCACAATTGTCACGTCAATGCTGTCCTGCAATTCCGATTTGTAGGAGCGCTTGAGCTTAATCCACGCGAATTTCCGCGCTCCGGCAATGTACTTTGCCTTCAAATCCTTGGCCATTATTCCTTCGAGGCCGTTCTGCACGCTTTCCTCGAAGAAATCGTTCAGTTCCTTTGCGTTGTCGGTAATGATTGTTTTGCTTAATTCCACGGTTTGGCCGGCAAGGATTATTTTTTCGAGTTCCTTCCTTCTTTCGCCGAACTCCATTTGCA
>JBAZPA010000044.1:0-8910 GCA_041648435.1 archaeon | reverse complement strand
AGCTTGCGGAATTCGCGGAAAAGGCAAAGAAGCGGGTTGAGTTGTCCGAAAAGCGGAAGCAGGCCAGCATCAGGCGGAAAACCATTCCCAAAACCGCGAAAAAGCCGAAAAAAGCAGGGAAACCAAAAAAGTCCGGGCCGAAAACTTGGCATTCCGCGAAAAAGGCCAGACCCAAAACCAGGCGTTTTGCCAAAAAGGGCCGGCAGAAAACCAAGCCAAAACGCAAAAAAACCTGAATTGTTCCGAAAACTTCTTAAGCGAGTTCGGGGCATTATATTATTGTGTCTTCAAAAAGAAGGCCAAATGAAAGCAGTTAGCATGGATTAGGGGTGATATTATGGCTGGACTTTCAATTTCCTCAACGCTTTTCCCTTACAGGATGAGCTTGGCGGATAAGACTCCGATGGAATTCACATTGGAAATAAAGAACAACGACATCAAGTCAAAGAACGTTTCCTTGAACCTTTTGCTTCCTGAAGTCGTAGCATTCGACAAAACGGGCATGAGCAAGGCTATCAACAAGAAAATCGACGGCCTGAAGCCAAACGAGAAGCAGAAATTCGTTTTCGAATTGCACCCAACCAAAAAGGCGGGCGTGGGGCAATTTGACGGCGAAGTCACGGTCGAGGAATATGCGGGAAACTACGATTACCTGGTGGGCAGCTACCGCAGGCCGATAACAATCCGCGTTCTAAGGTGAAACCCGTTTTCTTTTTAGGGCAAGGCTTTTTGCCTTGCATTTCACTTTTTCTTTTTCCAGCTTTGGCTTTGCCGCCAATTTAAAGCCCAGGATAACAGTAGTAAACGAAGCCGTTTGAATCAATGCCAACCTTGTTTTTCCACACGTAAATCATTTTCTTTCCGGTTTCAGAGCTTGACGGGCTGGATGATATATACACTTCCCTGTATTCGATTTCAGAAACCGCAACCTGCTTGTTTATTCCAGAAAGCACCTTGAATGCCCCTTCCTTATCAGTCACTTTTTGGCCGGTATCCGAGTCAGGCCTTAGAGCAAAAGGACCCTGTTTTCCGCAATCGTATGGATTGGCGGTTCCAGTAAGCACGATAACCGCGATTATAAAGACAGCAACAACCACCAAGGCCGCGGCAACGCATTGCACGGCTACCTTTTTGTCCATAAATTAACTGGCATTCCTGATAATTTAATCATTTTGGTGACTGCCTTCAGGCTCCGGCCTTGCGCCTTGGAAGTAAAAATAAAAGAAAAAAGAAAAAAAGCCGCCAAACATCGTTCGGCGACGCGAAACTCACTGGCCTCTTCCCGAGGCGAAGTTCCACACGGCTTTCAATGCCACAATCAGCGCTGCCGGAGCAACGAAGATCGCGACCATTGATACCATTGACTGCAGCACGCTTCCCAGTATCGGGATGGCTGTGTTGACTGACTCAAGCCTTGCCGAGCCAAAGCCAAGCACAATCAATGCGATTGCAGCTATGAGGAACGGGGTAGTTTCCTTGTCTCCTATATTGAGGAAACCAACGATTAATCCCAAGATTACCAGTACCAGGATAATCCAAGGTGCATAGCCGGCTACTGTTGCTGTTCCAAGGGCGCCTGAAATCAATCCTGCAAGGATTGCTATTATGGCTCCGAGGAGGAAAGCGTAACCGCCTATCTGCGTTGTGTCTCTAGGCATTTTGGTTTACCTCCAATGGGTTTATCCCACAATAAAGGTTGATTGGGAGGAGTATTTAAGGTTTGCCAAAGAAACGAAGTCTATTGCGTTAATCGTCGTATATAGGGCTTCTTTTTTCTTCAATCCGATATTGCCACGAAACCCAATTCTATTTCCATTTCGCCGCTTGCTTTCCCTTTTATGAGGGTTCCCTGAATCCTGTTGTTTCCCAAGGCAATGGTTATGTGCAAATCGCCATGAAGTTTTTCTTTGTTCAGGTGAAACTTGCCGCTTGCCTTTTGAACCGCTTTTTCCTTCAATTCCATTGACATGAAAGAGCTTCCCTGAAAGTATGCCAGTTTTCCTTCCTTCACTTTTCCGGTAATTCCGATTACGTCGCATTCCTCCAGCTTGTGCTCCGCCATTCCCTGTTTTATGCAGCCAAGCACGTCCTCATTGTCTTCGAGGCCGAGCCTCACAACCTTCTTTTCTCCTTTTTTAAGGAAAAATGCGGAAGCAACGTCTTTTGGCACAAAATCACTTTCCGTTATCCATTTCTTTTTTTCCGAATTTCCTTTTTTCGGTAAGTTTCTCCCACAAGCCGAATCCGGACACGAGGAGGAGGAAACCAACAGCGGCAGCCCCGATTCCAATGTTTTGCGCAGTTCCCGAAACCGCTTCAACGAATGCGTTTGCGAATCCCGTTGCAAGCTGGACCATTGGCTGGGGAACCCCGTTTCCCGCAGCCTTCGCAATCTCATTCCCCATTGTTTGGCCAAGAATCGCGTTCGCGCCAACCGCCAAACCAAACGCAACCAGCCCCGCTAAAACCAGCGAAATCCCAATCCACTTTTGTGCCAACCTGATTTTTTTTAGGTTCAATCCAAGCATTATGAGCAAAAGGAAGATTCCCGCCAATGCCATTCCTGCCATTGCGGAATAAAGGAGTTTCACCCCTTCCCTTGCCTGTTCGAACTGTGTTCTGGCAGCTCCCAAATACTGCACCAAATCGATTTCGTCCGGAATTCCCGCACCCGATGCCATTTGTTCCGAGAGCTTTTGCGCGCTTGTTCCCGCGGGAATCGCAATCCCGTTTTCTTTTGCCTTTTTTTCGATTAAACTCGTTCCAATTTCCACTATTTTTTGCTTTGGCTCCGCAAGATTGATTTTCAGCTCAAGTTCCTGCTTCTCGGATTTCAGGTAACCGAAAAAGTTTTCAATCAACCCGAAGCTCTGCTGTTTCAGCCAGTCTGCTGAAACCATCTGCTTTATTCCGTCAAACGCCTCCTGCTCGCTTAGAATTCCATTTGCCTGCTTGGCCACGATTTTCGAGCCGTATTCCGCGATTGCCTGCTGTCCAAGCGCAAAACCGTCGTTTGACTCCAATTGCCGTTCATAGAAATTCTTGTCCAGGCCGATTCCCGAGAAAGCGAAAATCCATGTTAGCGCCACGAAGTCAACCGCAAACAACATCACCAGAAACACCAGAAGCAGGTTTTTCAGGATTCCCAACAGGCTCATCCCAGAATGTTTCCGGATTCTGCTTAAAAAACGGTTTGCCCTGTTTTTTTTCATGCAGAAACCCTTCCTTCCGGACAAATTCCTTTCGCGCTCCAAGGAACTGCTTGGCAATGATTACAACGCTTTCCTCGAGGCTTCGCTTTCAAAGCCGCCAAAATGCGTCCGCGTGAACACCCTGCGCGTTTCGGTTTCGGAAGTGAAATCCGAGCTCTCCGAAGCGGGAATCGAACTTGCCGAAGTCCCGTTTTGCTCCCACGCATTCTTCTGCGACACCTCAAAGCGCCTCGGCTCCCTGCTCTGGCACGCCCTCGGCCACTACTACCTTCAGGATGCCTCCTCGCTGGTTCCCGTTCTGTGCCTCGAACCCAGGCCGAACGAAAGGCAATTGGATTTGGCAGCCTCGCCAGGAGGAAAAGCCACGCACATCTGCCAATTAATGCACGACAAGGGAATTCTTGTGGCAATCGATTCGAATCACGAACGGATTCCCGCCTTGCGCTACAACCTTTCGCGCCTTGGAGTAACCTGCTGCGCAACCGGAATAGGCTTCGCGGAATCCTTTGACCCCGGAATGCAGTTCGACAAAATCCTTCTGGACGCGCCCTGCAGCACTGACAGCCTGATAAGGCAGAGACTTGATTGTCTGAAGGGCTGGAGCCCCGAACTCGTGGAGCAGAAATCCGTTCTCCAGAAAAAAATGATTCTGAACGCTTTCTCCCACCTTAAGCCGAAGGGAATTCTGGTTTACAGCACCTGCACTTCCGCTCCCGAGGAAAACGAGGAAGTCGTAAGCCACCTGCTTGAAAACGCCCCGGACGCCAAAATCGAAAGGTCCGAAATCAAGGGGTTGAAATCGCGGAAGGGAATTTTCGGGTGGCGCAGGAGGCTCTTTGATTCGCGTGTCGCGGACTGCCTGCGCATTCTTCCGCAGGACAACAACACCGAAGGATTTTTCGTGGCAAAAATAAGGAAGGGCTGAAATGGAATTCAAATTGCTTGCAGAATCGGAAAGCGAAAGAATAATCTCGCACTTCGAATCCCGTTATTCCGTTCCGCGGGAATTCTTCTCGGAAAAATCCTTCCTGCGGAACAAGAACTTTGTCTGGCTCTGCGATTCTTCCTGCCTCGAACTGCTTGAATCGAAATGGGAAAAGAATTCAATCGGCCTGCTTTTCCTTCTGGATGAAAAAGCCTTCAAGCCAACCACCTCCGGAATCCGGTTTTTGGGAAACAAAATTTCCGCCAATGTCCTCGAATTGAACGAAGAGGAAGCCAGGCAGTTCCTTTTTGCGAGGAAATTCCTTGTAGAAAAGCAGCGCCTTGAAAAAATAGATTCGACTGGATACATTGCAGTGAAATTCAGGGGCTTCGTCCTGGGCTCGGCGTGGGCCGAAAAAGAAAAGCTTTCTATTCACCCGAACGTTTCGCGGACAAAAGTGCAGGACTTCTTCGAGAAACCGAGAACGAATTAGAATTCCGCCAAATTGCTTTTTTTCGGGGGCATTCCTACGCTTATCCCCACGCTTTCAAAGTCCTTTTCAAGCATCGGAACAGTCTGAAAATCCCATATTTCATTCGGATAAATCCACTTCATTTCGGAGTGCTCCGAATTCAGAATTGCTTTGCGTGATTCCACTTTCACAAGAATCGGGGCCACAAAATACCTGTTGGAATCTTCTACAACGAACTCCTTTCCCACTTTCTCGATTTCGCCCTTGAGCTTGGTTTCTTCGAACAATTCCCTGAGAGCGGCCTTTTCCGGCGTCTCGTTCTTCTCGATTACTCCTGATATAACGCCCCACAGCCCCGGATGCCTCGGCATGTAATTCGCGCGCTTCGCGAACAGGAATTTGCCGCGGAATTCAACGATTACCGCGACGACCTTCAGTTCATTCATTTAATCACTTGGACCCATTTTTATCATAAATGAGGAGCTTTGGCTCCAAAAGCGGGCTTTCAAATATACTTCCCGACCCCATTACGCTCCTGCAATAGTTGTATCCGGTTGACGGCTGGCAAGGATTGCCCGCACAGTAAAACGTCTTCTTCCCAGCAGTAAGTTCGCTTGGGACGCAGTTAACGCCGTATTTCAATGTGTCCGCGCCATATTGCCCCTCATAAATTGGGCTGTCAGTACAGCATGCTGGATACGGATTGGCACAGCTTTTGACTTCCGGCCCAAAGAACCCCCCCTTTTCCAAACTATACAATGAATAATTATACTCCTCGCAGTAATTGAATATTTTGTGCCCGAGCTCATGGGCAAACGTGTTTGGAATTGATCTTTCAAAAATCATTTTTTGATTTAGGGAGTCTTGCAATTGGGCGACTGCATCGACTTCTGAAGAACGCACGATTATTATTGCGCCAAAGCTTTTGTCAGAGCTTGACATTCCCTTGAATTTTACTGGCATGTTTCCGTAGCCCACAAGCACGACCCTGTTTTTCACGTTTGGGCTTTTAATCCCGAACTTCATAACGCAATTCCGCAGGTTTAAGAAAGCGTCATATTTTCCCAATTTGTTTACCGCTTTGGCATCGATTTGGCAGTTATACTTTTTTTGGTCCAGGACTTCCACGGAAACTGAGAACGGAACCATTCTTTCCAGCGCCGGAACGATTTTTTTGAACTCCGTTTCAATGTCATCCGCGCCATTCCAGTCCATCGGCATTATTATGAGCTGGTACTTCTCGCCTTTTGCGGCTTTGAAATCAAAAGGCTTGCATATGCCGCTTAGCGCAAGCCTGAACGCGCCAAGCTTTTTTTCAATGATTTCACGCAATTTGCCTTTGTTGACCCTTCCACCCTCTAAGGCCGCTGGAACCGCGCCTATTTTTTCAAACGCGCTCCCGTTTGCCCAAACAACAGCCCCGTTTCTTAGATTGACCAGTATCAGGTGGTTATTTTCGTTTCCCCTGCCCCCCAATCCGAGTTCCAAAAACTTGCTTTGGGCGTAATTTTTTTCGCCGTTGCCGTCAGGGATGTTATTGGCCGTGTAAATTACTATTGCGGCATTGTAATTGTCCCACAATCCAATAAGCATTTTTTCTATTGCCGGGTCATAATTGTTCCACACCCGCTCATCAGACGACTTGAAAAACACGGGCCGCGGAAACCTTGACGGCGGTTTCAACGGGCAGGCTTGAGGCAGTTCCATTTCTTTTATCGTCAGCCTGTTTTGGGTTGCTTCCTCCACGCAGTACTCTTGCGGCCTTGAAATGAATTCAGCATACGGGATGCTCTGCATTTGGGGTGAAATATTGACATCAAAGTCATTCATTTTTTTCTCTATGTTAATCCCGTTTATTTCGCTCCCCGCATTTACTGAAACCTTGTGCAATGAATCTTTTCCAGTAGGGATTTTCAATAATATGTCTGCTCCAGCGGTCGCGTATATGATGGTTTTTCCCAGCGCGCCGGTTCCATAACCGTTTCTTTCTATTGCCGACCCGGACGAGTTTGGGTCAAGTGGAAGGTAGGGGATAACCCCCCCGTTTTCCAGGCCCAAAACTTTTTTGGGGCTGGCTTTGGCTGAATAAATCCAGTTTCCCGCGTATTCAGTTTCAATTTTAACCAGATAAAGCCCCAGCCCGTTGAAATCATTCCAATCCATATCAAGCTTTCTGTTCCCGTTTCCATCAATTTCAAGCAGCCTTGACAGCTCAGTTTTTTCTTTGAAACTTGAAGGGGCATCGAAAAAGCTTTCGTTCGCTATTTTTTCATAGTCATTCAGAAAGCTTCGGGCCGAATAGCCATCGTCCATAAGCCAAACATAGTAATTTTTGAGCAGGTAATCCGTTGCGTCCACGTTTCCAAGCACTTCAAACCGGATGGAAGCATCGCCTTTGCCGCTGAACCGGTTTAACGCCTCGCTCCCGGTTTGGGCCTGAGACACAATTTCTTCCGGGTTGCTTCCGCTTTTTTCAATCCTGAAAACAAGTCTGTGGCCCGCCCAGTTTCCCGTGTTCAGGTCCTTGGAATAAAATGTGATTTCTTCTGCGTCGGAATTACTGTCCGCGCTTTCTGACTTCCACAGTATTTCGTTCCCGTCAGCGAAAACTGGTTCTCCGCCCCATAACTCAATGTGATATTTGACTCCGTTCTTTCCCGCCCACAGCCTTATGCCTTGTATTTCCCCGTTCTTTTGCAACGTGAATTCCTGCCAATCCCCGTCTTTTATTGCAATGGTGGTGTTGACTTTTTGGTTTTCGGCTATGGGCTGCATTCCAATGTTTTTTTGGTCCGATATGGCAGTGTGGATTCCATAGATTTGACTAAAGACACCATTTGCTTTGTAATAGCTTTCAATCAAATCAAGTCTTTGAAATAAATTAGTGGTAAACTGGGTGGCGTCGCACAGTTTCGTTGCGCACGGGCTTTCATCGTTTCCCATCAGGACTTCCGCGCTTAGGTTGCTTTTTTTTGCATCAGCGTGGTCATCAGGCGATATTTTGTACTTTACATCGTTTCCCGACCAGGACCAATCGGAATTTATTGCGGGCAAATTAAATTGGGAATTGCCGTCGCAGCCATGAAAGAGCGTTCTTTCCACTCCGGGGATAAAGTTCTCGGACTGCGCGCTTGCGCTCCCGACCAGAACAAGAACTGCGAGGCAGAATAACATTGCGTGCAAGTCGTGCTTCATGCATTAACCTGATTTGGGCAAACTATAAATAAGTTTCCTTAATTTCTTTTCGCGGCCACGCCCAAAGGATTATTGCGATTACCGCTATGGCGGTTATTGCGCTGGCGCCGTAGCCTTCAACCAGGCCGCTTCCTCCGGAGGCTTCCTGCCCCGCCGGAGCCGCCTGCGCGTCCGTGACTTTGCAATCAAGGTCAATTCCCGGTGCGCAGTCTTTATCGCATTCATCGTCCTTTGCCGGATTGCAGATGTTGTCGCTTGCCCCAACGCTGCAGTCTTCAGGGCAGCTGAAATATGATTCGGGAGCAACGCATTTGTTGTCATGATTGCACAAATTCGGCAGGTTTTTGACAAGAATGATTGTGTTTTCCCTGACTTTTGTTATCCTGATTTTTGCCGCGTCGGAATAATACGGGAACCCCAAAATTATTGTCTGGTCGTTCAGGTCAAGCCCCGAATCAAAGTCCATATATGAGACGACAAACTTTTTTGAGAAAAGCACGTTATCGTCAATGTCTAGAAGCTGCGCTTCATACGCCCAAGTGCCGTTGAAGTCTTCGCTTTCATATTCTGGGGCTGAGCCGTCGACCCAAATCCTTACTATTTCCGGATTGGACGAGGACTTCTGGAAGAAAATTTCTGCCCACATGGCCTCGGCGCTTGAAAGACCGGCAAGCCATAAAACCCCAAAAAGCAATGCAAGCACTGCAAGAAGTTTCATGCGCATGCCAATCTTTCTGGTTTCTTGTTTTTATTATTATTCTTTCGAGTCCTCAATCCCGTTTTCAGTTACCCGGTACAATGCCTCTCCGTCCGGAAGCGCGGGCGAGTCCACGAGCTTTGCCACCCTCTTGTCGCCTTTCGCCTTGCGCAGGTAGAGGCGGGTTTTTGAGTTGTGCACAATGAACCCGTTGGCCACGTAATTCTCGCTGTTTGGCACGCTTATGTCGTACAACGGCTCCGAATTCGGAATTCTGCTTATTTTTCTTACTTTGTCGAACAAAACATCGCCGTCCATTATCCTTTCTATCAGATATTTTGCTTTTTCGGCGCTTTGCGAGAGATTGGGTTTTTCCCGAAGAGCCGCCCTTACTTTTTCCAGCTCGTGC
>JBAZPA010000043.1:0-8973 GCA_041648435.1 archaeon | reverse complement strand
CGATTGCTGTTTCATTTATTAGTTCTGAAGCCGGAACTTCCTGTATTGCGCTCAAATTTCCACCACCTGCCACCTTACGGTGGCAATTTTCACGCAAAGCGTGAAATCCCCTTCCGGGGCTGCCCGAGCAGGGCATTGTTCCACAGCCAACTAAAACGTTTGAAACGAATTAGAAGCTATACAAAACAATTCTTCCTCGGAAAACCTTTTAAAGCCCGCCCTTTTCACTGTTGTTATGCCAAATCCGAACGAGACCGTGATAATCATTCCCGCCTTCAATGAGGAGAAATGGATCGGGAACACGATTGACCTAATCCGCAAGACGAAGGTTTCCGCCAGGATAATTGTCGTTAATGACGGGAGCACGGACAAAACAGCGGAAATCGCTGCCTCCAAAGGCAGCGATGTGGTGACCATTTCTCACCGCGGGAAAGCCAATGCGTTCTTCGCGGGCCTGAGCGCCGCCCTCAAATTGAATCCCAAAGCAATTGTCACGATTGACGCGGACGCGTACTTTATTCCGAAAAAAGTCCTGAAAAAAATGATTTCAGAGGCAAGTGAAGCAACAAGCCGCAATAAAGCGAAGATGATTTTTGCGCCAACCAGCGAGGGCATACGCAGAATCGTTTATCCTGCTTCTGCTTCAGGAATCAGGTCTTTCAGTCTGCCCGCTGCCTGGAGGATTCACACTACAAAAATGAAGAAGTTCGTGAAGGGCTTCGGCCTGGAGGAATTCCAGAATGCGTTTCTCAGGAATAAAGCAAAGCAAATTAAGGAAGGGTATTTCCATCATCGCGAAGCATTCAAAGGCAGCTCCGCAACCAGCGTAAGCCAAGCCGCGGAAATACATTTGATGAGGGGAAAGATGGAAAAAAACCTCAAGCGCATATTGCGCTAATATCCCCTTTTCCCAGCCAGATCCTTTTGGTTGCCCCGCACTTCAGGCACGTAACGTTCAGCCATTTCCCCTTCACGCGCGATTTCGAGTTCCTCGGAAGGAGAAGCGAATTGCATTTTTTGCAGAAAGAATGCTTCAAGTTCTGCGGAATCCTCTGCCGGTTCCTCGAGCTCACTTTGCGCGCAAGTTCCACGTAAGCGCGGCTCCTTTCCGCGTTCTTCGGCGCTTCCTCCCTAGCCAGCTCGAACAATCTGTGGATGCGCTCGAGCGCTATTCCGCCCTTATCAGAACCTGCGTTTCCAGTGCCTCCCTTTCCGGTTCCGCGCTTCATTTAATGCCCCTTAAATTCGCCCAGGAGAATACAATTCCTTCCGCGTAGCCCTTGTCGCTGAAAAACCCGCTTATCCTGAAGCCGTTTTTGAGCATTTCCCCGGCGATTTCCTCTTTCCTTTCTTCAATCAGGCCCTGCGGAATCGTTATTATTGCGCGCGCCTCGTAATTCCTTTTGAGGACCCTTCCTATTTCGCTCGCGGTTCCGCGTCTGTCAAATGCGGGCATGTCCATGGCCCAGTTGCACACAACCTTGTCGAACGACTGCGCGCGCAGCCCCGTATTGTAAGCGCTTTTCTGCACGAATCTCGCGTTCTTTGCGCCCTCTATTTCCGCAATCCTTTTCGCCTGCTTCACCATTCTGCCGCTCAAATCAATGCCCACGACGCTTCCCTGCGGAACAATGTTTTTTGCGAGGAACACTTCATGCAGCCCGAATCCGCAGCCAATGCTCAGCACTTTGTCGTTTTGCCTGAATTCCGCGCCCCTCAACGCAAAGCTCATTTTCAGGATTTCCTCGTGCTTTTCGACCATTCTCCTGTAAACCGGCGCGATTTTTTCAAAGCTCTTCGGGTCCCCCGAAAGCATTGCATTTCCGAATTCCCTTCCGCTTTTTGTCCCGAACATGTCCCTTACCCTTTCCTCAATCGTTCCGCCGAGCCAGGGCAGGGGATTGCAGTACCTGTCAAACATTTTTTCGAAGGAGTTCAGCTTTGATTTCACCGCTGAAATTTTCCTTTGCTCCGGAGTTGCTGCAACCGGCCTGGAAAACCCAGCCCTTGCAAGAACGAGCTTCCTCTGCCGCCTTTTGGAAATTCCCCTTTTCATGAATGCGTCCGCGGGGATTCGAACCCCGGTCTAGGCCTTGGAAGGGCCCAATCCTGACCACTAGACTACGGACGCATCAGAACCTTCGGTTCCGATACCTCCCACTAACGGAACTTCCTTACACTTTCGGGAGGCGCAAAATGAAAAGAGGCGCTAACCTTTTATAATTGTTTTTCCAATTCGTGTAGCAAAGAGGGGGATCGAATGAAGGATAAAAGTTACTTCATTGTTTTTGAGGGAATGGACGGCTGTGGAAAGACCAGCCAGATGATGATGGCAGCCAATTACGTTTTCGGGCTGAAGCGCTTTGACCCGATGCTGCTTACAAGGGAGCCTACTTTCAGGGCGCAGGGCAAAAAAATATGGCACCTGCTCCGCGTTGACCTTGACCCGATGGCAAAGGCGAGGAAATTCCTCAAACTTTACTTCAACGACCGCAAGGAGCACCTGAAAAAGGATATCCTTCCCGTCCTGAAAAACAAGAACTCTGTAGTGCTTTGCGACCGCTATAAGTACAGCACTTGCGCAATCCAGCAGGCGCAGGGAATTCCCTTCAGGGAAATAGAGGGAATGCACAAACAACTCATAGTTCCTGGCTTGGTTCTCATTTTTGACGTTCCGGTTGAAACCGCGTGCGCGAGAATGAAGAACGACCTGAAACGGAAAAGCGCGCACAAATTCGAGCAGAAGGAAATAATGAAAAAAATCAAGGTGAATTACCTCGCACTGAAAAAGCAGCTGCCTTCCGAGAACATCGTGGTGATTGACGCGGACAGGCCGAAGGATGAAGTGTTCCGCGTGGTGCGCAAGGAAATAGACAAATTGATAGGAATTGAAAGGTGAATTCAGATTATTTCCCAGTCGTCCGTGCTCTTCGGCTTGAATTTTTCCTTTGTTCCCGAACTTGAGTTTCCCTGCCCCTGTTTCCTTTCAGGCAGCCTCGCGCTGAAACCCGAATCCCCTGTGCTTTTCAGCTCGCTTTCCTCTTTTTCGGCAAAATCGTCAATCGGCTCCAGTTCGGGGCTTCTCTTCTTGAATATCGGCGCGCTGCCAGCGCCCGAAACCCTTCTCTTCATCGAGTTTATGACATCCACTGAATCGTATTTCATTGCTCCGGAGTAATTGCATTTCGCGCATTTTTCCGCGCCGTCCGCGCCCTTCTTGAAGCTCATTCCCGCGCAATTAGGGCAGTATTTCAGTCTCATTTTCCTTCACCCCTCATTTCAAAAGGCACGAAATTATTGTTTGAGGTTGCATTTAAGGTTTTGCACTTAAGCTTTCTTTGTTCAAGGCCATTCTTGCGATTTCAAGGTTGCACGAATCGTGCGAGGAGCACCATTCTTGGCACCTGCCGGCTTCCTCCAACCGGGAGTAAATAAGCCCGCATTCTGGGCACTCAAACGCAGGGGCATTGTCGAAGCTGGTTTTCTTAGGCATGAATGCGGGTGCCGGGGATCGAACCCGGGTCTGAGCCTTGGCAAGGCCCAATCCTGACCGCTAGACTACACCCGCATCAGAACCTACGGTTCCGATACCTCCCTACTCTCGCTTCTTTGCCCGATTGCCTGCGGGCCCGATTACATACGGGCGCTCGTGCGCGGCTTGCAGCCACGCTTGCTTCGCTGCCCGACTGCGTACGGGCACTCGCGGGCGATTGCTTCGCAATCCCCCATTACTGCCTCGCCACAGCCCATATTTTCCGTTTGGACGGCAATACGATTAATCCTCCGAAAAACCTTATTAAGTTTGCTTCAGTGGAACGCCTTCCTCAGCGAAAGCAGCAGGAACAGCAGGATTATTATTATTCCGACGGGAACAATGAGGCCGCTCTGCGTGAGCCCCTTCAGGAAGCTTTCTCCCTTCTGCCCTATTGCCTGAAATTCCTTCGCCCTGACAGCGTTTTGGCTTTCCCCCGAAGCCCGATTTGCTTCGCCTGGATTTGCCGCGCTTCCGCTGTTCAAATCAACTCCCTTTGAAATGTTGATTTTTTCCCCGTAATTCAGTTCCGCGGAATTAACCTTGAGGAAAACGAATTCGTGCGAAAACGCGTCGGAGATCTTGTAGGAGAATTCCCTTGACTCCAAGGGCAGAAGCCTCCGGCTTTCAAATGAAAGAACTTTTCCTTCCGCTGAAACAACTGAAATATTAAGGTCCGAAATCTGCTTTGAGGCATTGAACAGCTTCATTTTTATTTGCAGCGAGCCGTCCGCAAGTATTTCTGGGGCAGATTCCTTCACGATTATTCCCGCGCTGTTTCCGCCCCCGTTTTCCTTCTTTACCGGAATGTAGCCCTCGAACGCGCTTCCGATGGACTCAATCCTGTAGCCGTAGGCGTAATCCGCGTTTGCGTCCGGCGCGATTGCTTTCCACGAAACTTCCGTTTCCTCGAGCGGTTTCAGGACGAGCAGCTTTTTAGGTTTTTCGTAAGTGAAACCGGAGTGCATTGACAATTGCGCCGGCAGGATTGCGATTTCATTGGTTTTGTTCGCGATGACCGCGTTCAAATCGAATTGCTTTCCCGCTCCCACGCTTTCATTCCAGTCTGGCTCGTTTGAATCCGAAAACGTCGTGGGGGTTATTTGGGCGAGTGCGGGGAACTTCTCGATTGAAATCACGTTTATCTGCCTCGAATCGCTCAAATTCACATTGAAGTCGCCCACGTACGAATAACTCTGGTCCGCGGCATTGCCGTAATCGTCTGATTTCCCGATTTCAATGTGGGTCCCGTCAATTAGTCCGGCTTCGCCGTAGGTCGGGTCCACCCCCACCCAGCCGGTTCCCGGCACGTAGGCTTCCAGCCACGCGTGGTTGTTCCAGTCCAAGGAACTGTAAACCATTCCCGACACGAATCTCACGGGAATTCCCTTCGCCTTCAAAAGCGCGGCGGCAAGATTCGAGTACTCAACGCACACCCCGCGCTTTGATTCCAATGCCTGAATCGCGCTCAAATTCCTTCCCCAGTAACCCGCATCGTATTCCAGGTAATTGTTCGCCCACTCAGTTGCCTTGCCAATGCTTTCAAGCTCCGAATCCGATTTCATTGCGTTCGAGGCAATAGTCCTTATGGTTGCGTCATTGCTTTCCGCGTGCGGAGTCGCCTGAATGAAAGGCTTCGCCTCGTCCGGAAACCCTTCGGCAACATTGTAATCGAATAATTTGGTTCCGAAGCTGGTTTCGATTCTCGCGCTTATCACGTAATTGAAGCCCCTTTGCGCCTGCGAAAGCTTTCCGAAATCGAATACTGCGTACTTGTTCCCGAATCCGTCCTTTTCGCCAGTTCCAGTTATTCTGCTTCCATTGTAATTCAGCTCCTGCGCGTATCCGGTTACGGACTGGTTGTTGCTCGACTGCGGCACAAGAACCTTGAGAGTCAGGCTGTCCCCCGAATTAATCGGCCCTGAAATCGTTCCGTTGCCGATAATGTTGAGGTCCGCGGCAATGCCTTTGACCATCAGCGGATTGCCCGGGTCGAGGCCCTGAGCCGCAACGAAAGAGAAAAACGCGAGGAAAACAACCGCCAGAACGAGCGTCCGGATTTCTTTCATCAGACTAATTTCATTCTGCTGGTTAATAAATTTAGCTTTGACTTTTCCAAGAATAATTTGCAGTATGCCGGCATGCCTCCGAGGAATTCTTCCCTGTTTTTCTTTATTTTTGCGAGCAATTCTTTTTTCGGAAACCATTTTATTTCTTCGACTTCGTCTTTCTTGATTCTGAACTTTGTTTTCCCGCCAATAGTCAGAAAGTACCATTGGCCGAAGTAATCGTAAGTCCTGCTCACCCTGAACTTGGGGCCTTTTTCCGGCCTGATGTTTTTGAGCCCGATTTCCTCTTCGGCTTCCTTTATTATGTTTTGCCTGTAGGTTTCGCCTTTTTCGACAGTTCCCGCGACCGCGGGACCCCATTTCAGCGGGTCGTGCGATTTCGTTTTGGCGCGCCGCGCAAGCAGAACGTTGTCTTCTTCGTCCGTTATCCAAATCGCCGAGACGCGGTAAATGATTCCCTTGCGGACTTTTTGCCTGTCAATGTATCCGGTTATCCTGTCCTTCTCGTTCACTACCGGAATCAAATTCTTCTTCATTCGGTTCACCGAAGCGAAAAATAGCGCGGGGTTTTCACTTGCCCGAAAGCCTGTTCTGCTGTTTGCTCCACACCTTGTTCGGCGTTTTCTTGAGCCATTCCGCGTACTGTCTCACGAATTCTAGCCTCTGCTGCCTGTTGAGCTCCATTTCCTTTTTCAGTTCGGCCAAGTCTATTTTAGGGAACTTTTTCATCAGATTCACCGCAATTCTTTGACCCTGCTTTCAGCATTGAGCCTTTTGACAAAACCGTTGAACAACTCCATATTCAACCTTCCTTTAAATATTCGCCAGAGGCGGACTGCGTCTTCGATGTCCTTGTCTGAACCCATATACAGCTTGAACGCTATCTGCAGTTCCATTGCGGAAGTGTTAACTTTTTTCCATGCGCTTTTCCCCTGAAAATGGGCCCGGGGAGAATCGGACTCCCTGCCTGCTCCGTGTAAAGGAGCCGTCATACCAATAGACCACGAGCCCAGCCTTTTAGGCATCGCTCCGCTCAGCCAAAAGGCTGGCGAAATTCTGCCTGCAACGAAAGAAAATGCCGGCGAAAGAAATAACTTCGCTTCGCGGAGTCCGTTGTTTATGGTTGCGCTGAAAAAGCCCCTGATAACCAGAATCCGCAGGAACATCGCGGTCTTGGTGCTCAGGCACGGGAGAAGGAAGTCTGACAAGCTGTTTCTTGCCTCAAGGGAGTTTGCAAGCGAAGGCGAAAAGGTCCTTGCAGAAAAAGTCAAGACAAAGAACACAGTCAGGAGCCAGAGAAAGCTGAAGGTAAACAGGAACCTCCTTCCCTTCAATGCCGCGCCCGAACTGGAAAGGCTGCTTGACGAGCGCGTCAGAGAAAATTACTCCAACTCAAGGCGCTTCCTGCAGAAATCAAAGCGGGTCAGGGAAAGGTACGAGCGCATTGCCGGCAGAATCGCGGGCAAAAAATAATTTGTTCCGCAAAAAGTTTGGGTTGCGAGCGCAGATTCATTTGGGTTTCCTGCGCATTGCAATTGCGTTCTGGCGCAGTTTCCTTTGAAGAGCCCTTTTCTTCATGAACGCGTCGAGTTCCCTTTTGTTCAGCCTCCAAACCCTGTTCCCGGATTTTTTGACCGGCTTGTCGAGCCATTTCAACTCTTTGGGCCTGAATCCGGATTCCCTGAGGAGCCCCGCCACATGATTGGGGTGAATCAGAATTATGTCGTTTGGCGTCGCCTTGCGCCTCCTAATTATGTCCGCCCAGTATTTTTCCGAGAGGTTCTGGTTTATGTAGGAACCGATTTTTATGAGATTCTCCTTTCCGTGCGAGCCTGCATTTTCGTATTGCCTTGCTACTACGCTGTATAGAATTGGCATTACAATGTCGCGGTTCAATCCGATTATTTTGTATCCATTTTTGCTTGCTATTCTTATGGCTTCGCAAAAAGGGTCGCGGAATGGCCAAGGGCTTCTGCTCTCGATGGCTTCTTCCGTTTTGGGGCTCAGCTTGGGTCTTTCAATGCCTAGCACGTTGTGAATGAGAGACGGGGGGGCTTCCACGAAAAGAACTCTTTTCTTTCTATCCCTGTGAATTTTTTCAAGTTCGTTCCTGACTTTTTGCATTCTTGTTTCATTGTCGAACTTGGTTTCGCTCAGAAGCCTGTGCCTCACGGCTATTATCGTGGGCCCCGCGGGTTTTTTGGATTCCATGATTTTATTTGGTTGGCGCAACCCTTAAATATCCGCTCCGCGTTTTCCTTTCAGTGATTCGTTTGAAACGCATATTTTTCTTGCGCATTGGCGGAAAAAACCTCCACCTCCTGAAGCTCATCGGCGCCTTCGTTTTGTTTGCGGCGCTCCTGATGTTCTTTCAGGCGGGCGCAGGCATGTTCAATTCATGGGATGCGCTCAAGGCCTACCCGGCCTGCATCGGCGGAGTCCAGAGCCAATTCGATTTCGAGGGCTGCAGGACTGCATTGTATTACAATACTGGCTTGTTTCCAAGCGCGGGCCAGGCCGAGCTTTCAAGCAGGCAGGTGTGGTTTGCATTGCTTGGCCCAATCGCCCAAGTTTTGTTTTGGGCGGCGCTGTTCATTTTCGGGATAATCCTTTACAAGACCGGCAGGATTATTCTGCCAATTGAAGAGGCATCCAATTCGTTTTTCTCAGCCAGGCTGGGCGCAAAAAGAAGAAAAGCCGGGAAAAGGAAATGAATTCACGGCTCCAAGGCAATTGACTTCACTTCTTTTTCTTCCCTTATTTTTCCCTTTTTTATTCCGACAACGAACTTCACGCCCTGCTCCTTTGCGGTGTCCACGACCTTCTGGGTTATGATTCCGTCAAAGACAACCGCGTTCGTTCCTGTGTTGTTCTTCATTGCCACAAGCAGTTCCCTTACCGGAACTTCCGCGATGATTGAGAAATCCGCGGAAAGAAGCTTTGCCTTCATTGTTCCCTTCAATTCCTCAAGCATTTGGCCAAACGGCTTTGCCTCATCCATTCCCGCCGGCTTTACAACGGAAATTTCCGGGGCAGCCGCAACAGGCCTTCTTTCCTGTCTTTCAAATCCCGCCATCATTCCCTGCGAGGCAGCCTCGTTTGCTTCCTTGTAAAATCCGCTTGTTTCGCGCGGCCTTATGAATTCCCTGGTTTCGCGCATCGGGCCGAACCTGCTTCCGCCTCTGAATCCGGTTCCCGGGCTCCCCATTGTTCTTCCAAAGCTTGGCCGTTCCCTTGCAGCCGGCTTTAGGGGCCTGATTGCCTCGCGGACCATTTCCTTGATTCCCGCGTTCGGCGCTTTTTCGGCTTCGCGTTCCAATCCTGATTCAGTTCCTTCGTCGGGCATTTCGCTTGCCTTCCTTGCCGCCTCGA
>JBAZPA010000042.1:0-8986 GCA_041648435.1 archaeon | reverse complement strand
CATGAGCAACCGGACAATGCCATTGGACAAAGGAAACGGCATTACGACGAACAATCCTCTCAAACAAGAACTAACGGCTTTTTGCCGAAGAACGAGCCCGGCAAAAAGTTTGAAAGGATTTTGCCGCCGGTTTGCGACCGGAAAACGTTTCCGGACATAGCCGGCGCCGTAAAGTTTCGCCATTTCCGGATGTTTTTGAATCAAGTATGGGACGACATTCCGGCCGAATTGCGTTACTAATTTTAGCGCTTGTTCGAGTGTTCGGTAATGATGATGAATGACTTTAATTTCCGGATCGAAGAATAAGCCGGCCGGATATTTCTGCCAGAGCCTGTAAGCCATCTCTGTGTCTTCACCGCCGTAATCATGAATCATTGCGTCAAAATTGCTGGTGAGTTCCAGCGCTGACCGTTTTACAGAAGTCAGTCCAAAAATAAAATATTGAAATGGTAGCGGACCGTTCGCACCGATAACCCGTGCTCCACGTTGGCTTTCGTAAATATAACGTTGATATTTATCATACGGATTTTCCGGTGCCGGTTTTAGTTCGCTGACAATTCCAACTACTTCCGATTGTTCATAATGAGCAACATGGCGGGATATGAAATCGCTGGCGAGTTCCATATCAGCATCGAGGAAGATGAGAATTTCCCCATGCGTATTTTGGATTCCGGTATTACGGGTTGCGGCTAAACCACGATTTTCAGCGTGCTCGATCAACGCAAAATTCTCCGGCAGTTTCATCTGATGGAACAGTGCGCCGGTTTCATCGGTCGAACCATCATTGACGACCATAACTATAAATTTTTCCGGCGGATAATCCTGCCGTAAAAGCGACGTCAGACAGACCTGCAAAGTACAACCGGCATTGTAAGCCGGAACAATTATCGTGACCATCGGCAAGTCCGAATTCAAATGGCAAACTCCCTCAAATATTTTTCGAGAAGATTAGTGCATTCTGTCCAGCTATATTTTTGAACAGTTTCCAAACCGTTAATAGTCAATTCCGCTCGTACTTGATCTGATTCAAGTAGTGTTATTACTTGTTGTGTCAAACCATCTACATCGTCGATCTTGCAGAGCATGGCGTTCTGTTTATCGATTAAATATTCTTGCACACCCTGATTCGTCGTTGCTACTATTGCGCACCCGCAGGCCATGGCCTCCATCGGCGGTAATCCCCAACCTTCCCAGCGGCTTGTATGCAGAAACACTTTGCTGGTATTATAAAGATATCGTAGTTCACTAACGGATGGACGAATAAAGACTTTAACCCACGACGGAATCCGATGAACCGGCTTACGCGGCGCGACGATTACAGCCGCCAGATCGGGAAATCGTTTTTTCGCCATTCTCAAGACATCGATGCCATCTTTTGCACCTTTGATCTTATGCGGATGATAAATCATCATCACATCGTTATTGCGTTCAGGTGGTGGAGATTCAATGTAAAATTCCTCCGGATGAACCGCATTTCCGAGCGGGCCATAACTTACCTCGCCAAGCTTCTCCATTTCGGCCATGATCCATCCGGAAACCGCAATCTTTTTTAACGGCAGGCGATATGACGCCAGAACCCGTTTTTTCCGGGAAAAATAGGTCTCGAAACTTTGCAACAGGTAAAATTTATTTCCATGTTCCGCTGGCAAAAGAGCCACTGCTTCTGCCGTCTGCCAGCCGACTGCAATTACGACATCGCCGAAAGGAATATATTTTGATACGATTCGTCGAACGACCATCATGTTGACGGATGGTTTCGGGATGTAGTATAAATCGTCGGAAACATGCTGAAGTCGGTCGAAAACCGATAAGATTTTCTTTCGCAGAAAATATATGGGATTACCGGTTCTGATTTCAAGCGGATAAACCAATGTCACTGCATGTCCGCGTTCCGCAAGACGGTTGGCGTATTCGTTGACTACCTTGACGCCACCGACCGGGATTTTAATAAAACCGGGCAAAATAAAAGTAATATGCATACTCAAATACTCAATAAACTCTCATTCTTTGATTTCGCTTGTGTAATATTCTGATAAAAAATCATCGCTTGTTCATTCTTCGCAGACTTTGGTTTCGGAAGAAATATTCTTTGAATAATGTCTTGTCAATCTTATTCAGACAGTGCAATAGCACTTGGTAAAACAGCCGAAGGTTTAGGTAAATTGACACCCAATTGCGGAGTGGCAATAATCCATGAAAAACAAAACAGTTATTACAGATGACATTTGTCCCTTCGACAAAGCTCGTTCTGAATGATTCACTTTGACTCCAAATTGATTTAAGATCATTGACGGTTATATCTCCAATACAATATTTTTCATCGTATGGTACCAAACAACACGGGTATACTTTACCATCTGCTCTTATATACAAATGTTCAAAAACGAAATTACATCGTGGTCGAAACATAAGTTTAAAAATATTGCTGTTCCATATCTTCTGATAATGTTTCATAATTTGATTGTCATCCATAACACCGCCCAAGATTGTTCCTCTAATGGGCCTAACCTTATTTATCATCCGTTTTAATTCGGAATCATTCAGGATACTATTTAACCAGCGATCAACTTTCTTAAATGATGCAACATTGTAGGGAAATGTCAGGTAATTAATATAGAAATCCGGCTTTTGAAAACCTCTCTCCTTTTTTTCACGCGCGATGATATATATCGTTTCCGCCGCCCTGGTTAACAATCCGCCTTGATGATATACCTGGTATGTGCTTTGATCAACACCACTGATGGAAACTTCAATGGAGTCTATTCCGGAATCAATCAGTTTACCGATTAAAGTAGAATCTATCTTTTTACTGTTTCCATTTGTGCTTAATGAAACATGAATGTTTTTATTTGTTTGTTTTATATAACTCACGATTTCTGATATATCCGAATTAAGGAATGGCTCGGTCCAATTTGTAAGACAGATTGAATATGCGTGATTCATCACGTCTTTCGTGAATACTTTGAACTGCTCGAATGTCATCGGTTTTGCCGGTTGTGGATTTATTTTTTGCCCCTGTGGACAATAACGGCATTGGAGATTACAACCCGATGAAATATCAATTGTGTAGTATTTCGGTAAAGTCGTTTTTGTTGATGATTTCATAAAATAATCCCTCAAGTGTTTATTCGCCGGATCGAGCTTCGATCACTCCGATTTCAGAATAGTATTTATACAGTTCCTTGACTACCTGGCGGTAATCGTGGCGCTTCTCGACCCATTCGCGGCTGGCCGACATACGTTCCGGTAAAGCGCCTGGATTCTCGATCAATACCAGCAATTTTTCTTTCAAATTCGCCATACCGGCATTCACGAAGGGATGATCGGGAATGAATTTTTCGTAGGTCGGGTTCAGGTAAGTTACACATACCAATCCTAGTGAAAGCGCCTCCAGAGAATTCATTCCGTAACCCCAGGCGTGGTCCGTAATCTGGTCAATATAAATATCCGCCTGTTTTTTCAATCCGATGACTTTGGCGTGCGGCTGGTTCTCGATGAAAATAAACCGGATGCCATGACTTTTTTCCAGTTCATTGCAAACACGTATGATTTCGTCACTGCCCTTGACCAATCGATTCGTGGTCGCATGGCAAATGGTCAGCGGCCGATTGGGTGTCGATTTTGGCTGGTAAGCCAGAACATCGTACGGTAAAAAGAGGTATTTCAGCTTCGGGTGGCGAAAGGTCAGATCGAGTTCGCTGGTTACGTTCAAGTCGCTGAGTTTATCCATTTCCGGAATGACGCCACGGTTACGCATATCCTGTCCATGATATGCACAGACGATCTTTTTACCACGCGCTTTCAGCCGTTTGGCAAAACGTGCATTTCGGAAAAAATCCGTTCCCCATTCAAAATGATAAACGTCGAAATCCTCCAGCCCGTATTTCCGGATCGCTTTTTCAATAATCGGCTGCCAGAGCTTTTCCCGCAAGCGAAAGAGTCTTTTCTGCCAGTGAGGCGGATTCCAGAGCGGCGGATAACCGGGCAGTTCCCTGTACGGCTCTCTCCGATCGACGTGTCGGATAAAAGCCAGCCGTGGTTTGATGAACCACGGCTTTGCGGCGATCAGCGGCATATTCAGGCAAATGTCCTCCGCGAAGCCGCCCGAACTTTTAAACCATGTGACGAACCGGCATTCGTTTCCGTTCATTTCGTGGGCGCGTTGCCAGTAAGAAAGCGTTCCGACGGTATTTTCGGGTGAGATGTATAGAATTTTCAACATGTTATTTAGCAAAGATATAAATCATATTAAAAATTGGGGAAATCCAGTTTTTTCCATGGAATTGAAACAGAATGACGGCCGGTATGATCTTGATAATTGTGTTGGACAGGAAGTTCCCTATCACCCAGAAATACACTTACATTAGATGGTTCCTCACAATAGAAAGTAATTCCCGGCAGGTCACTTTCAGTCAAATTATCATGATCGTCTAAATTGTTTAATTTTGAATCGATTTTGATAAAAAGACGCTCATTTTCTCTACAATAATTCCATTGCATCGTTTTGATTAGTTCGGAGTATTTTAACAAACGGGAAACGGTGGATACTAATAATTCACCGCTAAAGTATTTTTCAGCGAGAAAATCAAAGACTTGATACAATTTTTCCGGAAGCCGATCGGAGGCACTCAGCCCTTCACACATGTGAGTATAAACGATTAAAAATCCTTCATTCGATATCAACCGTTGAATATTGCTAGGTTGAATTTGAGCGCCCAGTTCTTTGCTATCTAAAACCTGCTCGCGCCCCCAATTATTGACAAATCGTTGGAAATCCCAGATGCGATGTCCGTCCTTCAACTGAATGGTTTGGATTAAATCATTTTCCAGATAAAAAGGTTTGTTTTTCAAGGCACGATATTTGGATGCGGCTAAAAATTTCTGTAAAAGAACTTTCATTTTGACATTAAGAGTTTTTGCTGAATTTTGTCCCAAGACATGGGTCATCTTACCGGACCAAATATATCTCAGGTCTTGGTGAGTTAATAAATCAAAATGATAAGCCGGGTGGTCTGGCTGGTCTCCGTAGCAGTGATCAAAAATACCCAGATTCTGAATATTATTGCAGTTTCCGTGATTAATCCACGTTTGAATTTTTGCAGAGTGTTTGGTCAACTCATCAATCGCCATTTCGGCATATTTTCGTCCGAATCTGCCTTCGTCAAAATCGCCATAAGTATGTAGGCAGTCAATATGTCCAGAGCGCCATAACTCGCGGCAGGCGGACGCAAACCCGGTTTCCTCGCGAGTAATGTTTTTAAAATAACTAAGTTGATACGAATGAGTGGCGTTAAAAAACCAGAAACTGCTGCTAATTTCAAGTCCAAAACCTTTTCCGAAAATTGTTTCCGAGGTGGTGTTCAATAATTTCATCATCTCCATAAAAACAAATTGGGAGGGGGTATTGTCAATGTCGTTTGCCAGAGCGAAGGCGGCTTGGTAAGGATAAGGAAATTTTCTGAGACAGGGTGGCTGCATGTTATAATTCTTTGGCTGGATTGCCACCTACTCGTTTTCCTTCCGGGACATCCTTTGTGACAACGGCACCGGCTCCTACAGAGACATTATCATGAATATGTACTCCGGGTAAAATGATGGCATGTGCACCAATCCGGACATTGTTTCCAATTGTAATATCGGCTTGATGACCGGAATGCGGTTTGGTCATTTCGAATTTAGATTTACTAAAACTGTCGGAGGTGATAAATGCAAAAGGCCCGATTAAGGTATTATCGCCAATCGTTATGTCAGATTGTGCTCCAGCATAAATATGCACATAACTACCGATATCCGAATAATCTCCGATACTGATGTGTTCGGGATAGGCGAGCTTGACAGTCGGGTCGATATCGGACTTAATTCCTATGCGTCTAAGCCTTAAGATACCGAACACATTCGTGTATATAAAGGTCATAATCCGTCTGGAAACCTGCCGCCAAAATGTGGCTGAAAAGAGAATTTTTAAAACAGTAAATAGTTTCGTCACGCTATCTTTTCCCTACCTGTACTTGTAATTTCTTCAATAATTCTGTCACAAATGTCGTTAAAAGTTAGAAATATTTTCTCCAATGAAAAAGGTTAAATATCGGCCGGGATGTTGAATTCAATCACTTTTTCATGTAACTTCCGGTGCATTTAATTCAGTTCTTTCCAAGAGTATTAATGAAACTGTTTATCGTTCCTTCATGGTATCCATCACGACTGAATCCAAAATCCGGGGCCTTTTTCCGGGATCACAGCCGCATCCTTCAGAGTGCCGGCGATGAAGTGGTAGTCGTGGTTAGCTTAATCCACTCTTTTAAAAATGTATGTTCTTTAAAAAAGTTGCTACGGTTACAGAACGGCGTTTTTAAGGAGAACGGACAGTTGAAGACTTATCGCAATGAGTCATTGAACTGGTTTCCAAGGAGGCCATGCAAAACCTATCATTTTTACCAACGGCGTTTGATCCGGTTGTTCGAGAAGGCAATTGCAGAATGCGGACGGCCGGATGTGGTCATCGCTCATTCATCGCTTTTCGCCGGCTCAGCCCTCGGGAAATGGCTGAAAGACAAAAATATTCCCCTGATCGTGACTGAACATCTTAAGGAATTTTTAATCCCGGATACTTTTACCGACTTCCAGAAGAATTGCATCCACGAAGCATATCATTACGCCGACCGGATCGTGGCCGTCAGTTCCCGGTTACGTTATTCAATTGCACATCAATTTCCCGAGTCTGCCCCAAAAATCTCGATCATTCCAAACCCGGTCGACGTCTCTGCTTTCGAAATTGCGCTGGATAAAAAACCGGCCGAAAAGCCATTCGTTTTCCTGACCGTGACCTTTTTTCGTTCCGAAAAACGCCTCGATCTTCTCCTCCAGGCATTCGCAAACGTGCGGCAAGACGATCCGGATGTCCGGCTCGTTCTTGTCGGCGACGGCCCTGAAAATCAGATGATTAAACAACTGATCAAAGAATTAAACCTGGATAATTCGATTGCGCTAACCGGCTTTCTGCCACAGACCGAAATCGTGGCACAGATGCAGAAAAGCCACGCACTTGTTTTACCCAGTGAAGTCGAGACTTTCGGCATCGTCCTGATCGAAGCCATGGCCTGCGGCCAACCGGTCATCGCGACGCGGTGCGGCGGACCGGAAGACATCGTCACCCCCGAAACCGGATTTTTAGTACCGGTTAATGATGTCGCAGCCCTGACGACTGCCATGCAACGAATGATTACCGACTACCGACAGTTCAATCCGCAGAGCATCCGGCAGATCGCCGTAGAGAAATTCGGCGACCACGCCTACTGGCAAGCCATTCATAACTTATGTTCCCGAATTAATACGAAAGAAATTAAGGTGCAGTAATTTGCGGCGGTCTTAGCAGTCTGCCTGCGACTTTGTCCGGATACGTCTCAATGGCCAAAACAGAATTCCGCCGATCCCGCCCAATCCGACTAGCGTTGCGATCACTTGATATATGATTGTACCGCCACGCATTGCACCTATATAAGCCACCGCCGTTAGGCCGGCGATTGCGCCAATTTTCCACCAGTTATATGCAATCGGATAGTGTTTCCGGTTATAAAACCAGATCGCCACGGCCATCACCAGATAGGCCAGAACGGTCGCAACAGCCGCACCGGTTAAGCCGAATTTTGGGATGAATATGATATTCAGAATTATATTGGTTGCCGCCCCTAATCCGCGAAAAACCGGAGCCCATTTGGTCTTTTCCAGAATATAAATGCCGGGCAATTGTAACAGATACAGCGCCTGAAAGAAATAAGCCAGCATGATGAGCGGCGTGATGCCGATCCCCGACCAGAACTCCGCACCGATCAAATATTTGCCGTGAATTTGAATTTGAACAATCTGATCCATCCACAGGCTAAAAAATAACCAGCAGCAAGCCAATCCGCCGATGGCATAGATCGTGATTTTCGCAAACATGGCGGGAGCATTGCGTTCTTTGCGCTGTTGCAGGAAGAACGGCTGCCAGGCGGTGTTGAAAGCCAGCACAAAAATCAGCATAATTGCAGCCAATTTATAACCGACTCCATACAGCCCGACCGTTTCTATGTCGGTGAAATATTCCAGGAACCAGCGATCGGACAAATCCAGAATCATCGCAAAGATTCCCGATGGCAAGAATGGCAATCCGAACCGGAGCAATGCCCGGATATACTTTCTGGAAAACGACCGCAGATCGAATCGCTTCAGCACAAGCGGCAGAAGCCCGAGCCAGATTAAGGCCGATGTCAGTATATTGCTATAAAAAATTCCCGCAATGCCCAGCCGGAGTCGCACCACCAGCAGAATATTCAATCCCATCATTAATGCCACATTTATCAGGCTAAACGAGGTGTAGGTAAGTGGCCGGTTCTCTGCCTTTAAAATCAGTAGTGGTAACCCGTTTAGTGTGTCGAAAAACAGAATTGCCAGACACCAAACGAAAACATTAGGATCATTGACGCGCAGAAAAAGCGGCGAAAGGCTGTTCTTCATCAGAAATGCCAGCCCCAGAATCAGTAGATTTGAACAAAGCACCATACAATAGGCGCTCGAAAAGTAATACTTCCGCTCCCGGTCATCTCTGACATAATAATTCAGCAGAGCCGCATCCGTTCCGTATGGTAAAATGATCGTCATAAAACCGATAAACGCATACGCCAGCGTGATTATTCCGTTTTGTGTTTGATCGAAAACGTTCGTGTAAATTGGAAGGAGCAGGAAGCTGATCGACCGGCTAAGCACAAGCCCAAAAAGGTAAATTGCCGACTCTTTGAAGAAACTTCTGAATGGCGAAACGGGCTTCATGCTTTGGGCGTCTGACGGCTAAAAAGTTGCCGGATGCTTACGATTTCGTCTTTTCTGAAAAAGCCAAAGAATTTTAGGCAAACGGGAAATGCCAGCGCGATGAACAGTCGAACCGTCAGCGGCAAATCGAAAACGATGATCGGAATACCGCCGCCCAGCGCCAGAACGAACAGAAATGCCA
>JBAZPA010000041.1:0-8998 GCA_041648435.1 archaeon | reverse complement strand
ATTATCGAGTAAATCGCAAGCAAAACCGCGAAAAGGTAGGCGAATCCCCAAAGCGCGTTCCACGGTTCAAGCCAGGCCCCGATTGCAATGAGCGCCACACCAGCAATTTTCCTGTACTTTCCGAGCAGACCCCACACGATTATTCCCGCCAATCCTATCCACGGGCTTATTGCAAGCCTTTCCGCGATTATTCCTATTCCTATTGCGGCAAGGCAGAAGAAAAGCAATTCTATTGCATTTTTCCTCAGCTCTGAAACCACTTTTTTCCTTAGCGCCGAATTTGAAATGGTTTCCCTTATTGCAATTCCCGCGCCGTAAGGCAGAACCGCAATCGCGCTTAAAATGAACAAAGTCAATGGAAAAATCGGGATTGAAATAGGGGCAAGGATTTTTGCGTTAGGAAGAACCCATTGCGTGAAAACCGCGTAATTGAAGGGGCTTATCGCCCCGATTGCGGTGAATAATTTCACGTCCCCTCCTGCCCACACCCCCAGCTTCCACAACCCGTAACCGCAGGCAAAAGTTATTGCCGCAATCCCGACTGAGAACACCAATGGCCAAATGCTTGAACTGAAATAGGATTCAATTGCGTGAATTCCTATTCCGATTGCGATTGCGGAATAAGAAAGCGCGTCGGGAACAACCCGCTTTTTGATGTCAGTATAAGTCGCGATGATTATCACTGCGAGCGCAATGAAAAAGTAGGCCAGCAGGAATTGCATTACAATTCCCCTCTAGCTCATGAACGCGCTTATCATTCCGTTCCTGTACTGGCTTATCCTGCTCCTTGCGACGGAAGCAATATCAACCACGTTGAACGCGAGCACGGATGCCGCCATTGCGAGGATTACGCTCAACAGCACGGTAAGCAAATACTCGAACGATACTTGGGCCCTTTCTTCCATATCAAGTGGCACTTCCATTGCTCATACAATATTGCTCAGGTTGTTTAGGGAGTTTCCGTATTTGTTCTGCGAGTTTGTGGCCTGGCTTTTTCCCTTGCTGGCGCTGCTTGTGAGTAGGGTTATCACTACTGCTGCTATGAGTACTGCTCCGCCTATTAGGAGGAGGTATTCCAGTGCTCCCTGTGCTTTTGAATCCATTTCACGACCTCCGTTTGTTTTTTGAAATTTTGCGCTAACATAACCGTTTTCTGTTTTTTAATCCCTTCCTTTTCCGCCTTGCCTTTTTCACGCATTGTTCATATTGTTAAGGTAATTGTTTAAGGAATTCTGCGTCTGGTTTTTGGTATTGCCGCTACCCGTCGTCAGCAGGATTACCACTACTGCCGCTATGAGTACTGCTCCGCCTATTAGGAGGAGGTATTCCAGTGCTCCCTGTGCTTTTGAATCCATTAAGCCTCACGACTCACTGGATTCACACGCTGTTGCTCAGGTTGTTTAGGGAGTTTCCGTATTTGTTCTGAGCGTTTGCGGCCTGGTTTTTTCCTGTTCCTGCGCTGCTTGTGAGTAGGGTTATCACTACTGCTGCTATGAGTACTGCTCCGCCTATTAGGAGGAGGTATTCCAGTGCTCCCTGTGCTTTTGAATCCATTTCACGACCTCCGCTTTTTTGCAAAATCCTGTTTAAGATAATCCTTTTTGGTTTTTTAATCCTTTGCCTTTCTTTAGGCGGCTTAAATGTTGTTTAAAGCGTTCTTTATGGCGCTTGCCTTGTTGTTTATTGCGGGCCCGAAATTGCTTTTCGGCAAATTCAACAGGTAAACTCCCACGACCGCCGCCGCGAAAACCGTGAGCGCCAGCAGCAATAATGTCTCCATGCTTGTTTGTGCATTTTCTTCCATTTTTTTTCGCCTCACGCAAAGCTCCGGAACACCCCTCCTATCATCAGGTAGGAACCGAAATAACTTATGTATGCAATGAACAGCAATGCCGGCAGGTAAATCACGCTTTTTTCGGCCCTTCCTTCCGCCATTAACGCAATCATGAGGCTTGAAGCGAGGACTTCCACGAAAATGTACGCCTGAGTCAAAAGCAGTATTATGTCCTTTGTCGCCATCGCTTTCGCAATTTCCTCCACGCCTATGCCCCCGACGCTTGAACTCGCGCCTATCAGCATGTCAATCAGCGCGCCTGTCAGGCCGAAAATGAAAGGCGCCACAACAGACCCCGCCGCAATTATGAACATCACCTGCATTCCCACCATTGCCCTTCTGTCCATTTTGATTCTGTACAATTCCCTCAGGTCCTCGGCAATGTCCTCAAGCACGTCCGCGAGCCCGGCGCCGCTCCTCACGGAATCGATTATTACCGTTATTGTCCTTTGCACCAGCCTTGAGTTCACGTTGTCGCCTATTCCCTTGAGCGCGGTCTCAAAGTTTTCGCCCTCTTCAAGCTTCCTCAGCGCGCTCTCAACCTCCTCCTTTAACGGCCCGAATTCGCCTGACGCCAGTTCGCGCAAGGCGAATTCGTATGTTCCCCCTGCCTTAAGCGTGTCCGCCATCTGCTTGAGCGCGTTGGGAAAGCTTTTCTCGATTTCCTCGACGCGCTTCATTGACGTAAGATAAGGGTAACCCAATGCAAGGTCAAGCGCCACAATGAAGAGCACAAGCGAAAAAATTATCGGAATGGGCGCATGGAGCACGAGCACAAGGCCGAGCACAATCAAAAGCACGGCAATCGAGATTCCTATTCCCATCGGAATCCACTGGATTGCGGGAATCTTTATCTTCGAGTCCTTGAGGTACTTGTCGTATTTTTCCAGCAAACTCGATTTCAGTAACTGCATTTTTTACACCTTCGGCTGGCTCAGCATTATGAATAGTATCAGCAGTGCCATGAGCATTGGCATTGCCACAAGGTAAAATACCGCGACTTCCATGGGCCCTAACGGCAGCGAGGAAAAAACGCTTCCCGTTCCAATGGGCGCGTTCCTTATTCCCGCAAGAATTGCAATGAAAACAGGCATCACGATTGCCATTATTATGAATATTACCCCGAAGAAATTCATTTTTTCCGAGAACTCCTTCATTTTAGTCCTTAACTCAAATGAAACGTCTTCCGCAATTTCGCTCATCACGCTTGAAAGGTTTCCCCCGGTTTTCATTGCCCTTATGACGTGCATCAGGGCGTTGCTCAGTGCATTGCTCTGCGTCCTTAACGCAAAATGCTTCAACGCAAGCCGCGTTTCCGTCCCTTCCTCTATTTCGGAAATCGTCCTGCTGAATTCCTCGGAAAGCGGGCCGTAGTCCGCCGCGGCAATCGCCTGAATCGTCCTGTACAAACCGATTCCCGCCTTTAATTCAGTGCTCATGTGTCTCAAAGCGAAGGGCAGTTCCACCCCCACTTTTTCCCCGCGCGATTTCGCGGCATTTATCGGAAGGAAGAACATTATTGCGATTGCCGCAATGAAAAGCAGGATTCCGAGCGCAATAGGAAGCAGTATTGCCATGGGAAAACCGATTGCCATTGTTATTGCGAGGATTATTCCGAGCACTACTCCGGCAATTCCCCCAATTACGCCGGCAACCGTTGTCATTGCAAGGTACTGGTGCAGCGAGTACTTGATGTTCGCGCTGTAAATGTAATAGCCCAATTCCTTTGCCTGCGGCATTCCCGAGACTATCCTGCTCAAACCGCCCAGCGGGTTGCTGAACTTCAGGTAAAATTTTCCAGCCCCCTTTACAAGCGGGTTCCTGTTCTCGGTAAGCATTTCCACGGTTTGCACGTCTATTTTTTCCTTTGCGCTTTCCGCGATTATTCCCCTGAGTTCCCCCAATCTTCCTTCGACTTCCTCGAAAACCATTCCCTGTTCCGCGTACTTCTGCTTCATTTTCCTTACGATTCCCTCGACCTTGCTCATGTCAAGAGATTCGACTTCAGTGCTTTCGGAAAGCGGTTTCTTTTCGGGCTTCGCCTCCTTCTTTTCCTCCACTTTCCTTTTCAATGCGCCAATGTCAACCATGTTCGCTTCACTCTTTTTTCCTTGACTCAATGAAGTCCAGCATTATTTCAGAAACCCTTGCCATGCCCCTTTCCCCGCTTTCCTTGATTCTTTCAAGTTCCTCGGCCCTCGCCTTTATTTCCATTTCAAGCTCCTTCCTCTGGGTTCCCGAGTACTTTTCAAGCAATGCCATGTAATTGCTTGGAACCCCTGTTTTTTTAAGCGAGTCCTCGAAAGCGTCGCGCTCGAACAAGGTCTGCACCTGCGCCCTTCCCTCGAGAACTCCGCTCACCTCCGCGATTTCCGCCACCCTCCTTATCGTGCCCTTCTTCCTGTCATGAATCCTGTTTTCGACTATTATGAAGTCCAATGCGCTTAACATTACCTGCGGCACGCTCATCGGCGGGCTGGTTAACCGCACAATGGTTTCCTTTGCGGTGTTCGCGTGCACCGTGCCCATTGAGCCGTCGTGGCCCGTGTTCATTGCAGTGAACAGGGTGAATGCCTCGTCATGCCTTACCTCCCCGACGATTATCCTGTCAGGCCTCATTCTCAATGAATTCTTCGTGAGTATGTCCATGGTTATTTCTCCCGTGCCCTCCCTTCCCGGAGGCCTTGACTCGAGCCTTATCCAGTGCTTCATCGGCAGGCTCAGTTCCGCTGTGTCCTCGATTGAGATAATCCTCTCCGTGGGCATCACAAAGCTCGCAAGCACGTTCAGCAAAGTGGTTTTTCCGCTTCCCGTTCCCCCTGAAATGAGGATGTTCGCGGGCCTCGCCCCCAATCCCTCCACCGCGAGCCAGAGGAATGCCGCGGCGTCCACGCTCAAGGTATTGTTGTTTATCAAATCGATTATGCTGTAGGGGTCCTTCTTGAATTTCCTTATTGTAAGCGTTGCCCCGCTCACGCTTGCCGGCGGTATTGTCGCGTTGACCCTGCTGCCGTCGGGGAGCCTTGCGTCCAGGAGCGGCGAGGACATGTCAATCCTCCTTCCGACTTCGCGCGCAATCCTGTTAATCAAATCTATTATTTCGTCATCGGAAAAGAACTCGATGTTCGTCAGCATCATTTCGTAGTCGCGGTGGAAAACGTAAACCGGCATTTTCGGCCCAATGACCATTATTTCCTCGAGCTTGTCGTCCTGAACCAAGTCGTCTATTATCCCGTAGCCGACCATTTCCTTTACGACTGCGTTCGCGTAGAAATCGAATTTCGACTGCGGAACCGTGAGTTCGGGCGATGCGCGGAGTATGTCGAGAATCTGCTGGTAGTAAACGCTTCTCCTCTGCTGCTGGTCCCTGATTTTGTAGGGGGAAATCGTGATGAGCCTTGTCGCCGCTTCCTTCAATGTGTTGATCATTCCCTTTTCCGCGGCAGTGGGCCTTGCGACCGGAACGTGGTAATACAAAAGCGGCTTTCCCTGCACCTTGTAAATCGTGGCGTTCCCGTACTGTGCCAAAACTATTTTTTGCGCGCCCTCGAATTCCATTTCTATTTCTGATTTCTTTGCTTCCATTTCTACATTAATTGCCTCGTATGCCATCAAACCGCTTTCTGTTTTCTGCCTTTGCGGGCCGGCGAGCCTTTTGAGTTCCGCCTTCATCTGGTCAACCGACTGCTGTACCGCGGGCTTCGCCTGGCGCAATTGCGGCTGGGTTGTGGGCGAGGGCTCCTTGGCGGCTTCCTCCGCGTATGCCTTTTCCTCCAATGGCGCGGGTTTCCTGCCTTCGCCTTCCTTTTCCCTTTTTGCCTTGCTTATGAGGTCCTTCAAATAGTCTGCCATTACCTAAGCCCCTTTGGCGGATTGCCGATTTTGAAAGGAAAAAGCAGTTTCTTTTATATAAACTTTTAGCGTGGCCTTTCACTCAGCGCGGCCTGCGTTTTATGTTCTGCGCGGCCTTTGATGCGATAATTCCCGTGTTTTTTCTCAAGCCCGCGACCTTGCGCATGTCCTGCCATTTCCGCCACGAGTCTTTCGGCGGGGCTTTTCTTTCCGCCCACGATTCCACTCCTAATGATTCTTTCTGGTGCCACCAGCTCGGAGGGGGCTTCATCCAGTAATCGGAAAGGCATTCAAATGAAATTTTTTTTGGCTTGAATCGCTTGAGAAATTCTATTGTTCCCAATGACTGTTTTTTCGTCCGAGCCTGGTCATCGACCACAAAGACCCTTTTGCCTCCAATCGACCTTGCGAGCCGCGGGTTCCTTTCCCGCATTTTTCTCATTTTGTCCGCTTCCTTTCCTGCAAGGTCTTTATAATTGAAGAAAAACAACGGCACGTTTTTGCCGTGCGCCTCGCGCATTATCTTTTGCAGCATCAAGCCGACAGGCCTTCCGCTCCTGTCCATTGCCACGATTATGTCCGGGTTTTCCCTGAATGCCACCGAAGAAATTTTTTCCATGTCCTTGATGAGCTCCCGCCTTTCCATGCGCCCCACGAGCTTTGTCGCTCTTTCTTTTAGTCTAATCTCCTTGATTTTGTCAATTTTTGCAATCCTTGCGTCCTCTGCTTCAGCCATCTTGGTTTTCTTTACCTTTTCAAGCACCTGTTTTGTGAGCTCTTTCCCGAAATTTCTCTTGAACTCGCGCCTGAATTTTTCCGCGTAATTCCCGTGTATTTCGCGGTTGAAAATGAAAGGCACAATGAAACCGGTTCCTGAAACGCCGCGCTTCAGGATTTCGGGGTCTGATTTGGCGAGTTCGACCATTTCCTCAACCGGATGAATCGATTGTACGGGAAAAATGCTGATTCCCTGCCTTTTTTCAATGCCGCGAGTTATCTTTCCCACCAGTGATTCCCGCCTTCCTCTTGGCTCAATTACAAAAATTGTTATTCTAGTATCGTTGGTAATCCACGGAATCGGGTTTTTTTCGCTCGCCTCAATGACGCTTGTTTTCACGCCGTAATCCTGCTCGATTTTTTTTGCGAGCGCGATTGCCTTTTTTCTCAGGGCTTCGGCCGCGGATTCCATATGTTTTCACTCTATGGCTTCCTTGCCTCTTCGGCCAGTCGCGAAACGAATTCTTCCAATTTCATTGTTTCAAGCTTTCCCTTCCTGTCCCTTGCGGTCACGGTTCCGGCTTCCTCTTCGCGCCCCCCGACGGTAACCGCGTAATTCGTCCTTTCGAGCTGCGCGCGCCTCACTTTGTAGGGAAGCGTGTTGTCGGAGTCGTCAAACTCGCTCCTAATTCCCGCTTCAATCAGCGCGTCCTGCACTTTTTTCGCGTAATCTGAAAACTTTTCGCTTACCGCGAACACGATTGCCTGGACGGGGTTGAGCCACATGGGAAAGTTTCCCGCGTAATGCTCTATCAGGAACGCAATGAGCCTTTCATGCGTGGACAAGGGCGCACGGTGTATGACATAAACCTCGCCGTTTTCCTTTCCATCCCTGTCCGCATAACTCAACCCGAATTTCTTTTTTGCGGCGAAATCCAGCTGCACCGTGCTCATTGTTTCCTCGCGCCCGGTAACCATTTTGAATTGTATGTCCACTTTGGGGCCGTAAAATGAGGCTTCACCCTTCGCTTCCACGAATTTGACTTTCAGGCGTTCCAGCACGTTCCGCAGAATGCCTTCCGTCAAGCTCCAGCCCTTGGGGTCGTCAATGTATTTTTCCCTGTTCTGGGGATCGTGCAATGAGAGCCTGAAGTAATAATCCCCGAATCCGAAAACCTTGTAGTAATCCACTATCATTTTGATTACGCTTTCGAATTCGCTTTCAATCTGGTCGAAGGTGCAGTAAATGTGTGCGTCATTCATTGAAAGCATTCTCACGCGCAGCAGCCCCGTGAGGGTTCCGGACAATTCGTTTCGGTAGCACGTTCCGTATTCCGCAATCCTTAATGGCAATTCGCGGTAGCTTCTCTGCCTGTGATTGTAAATCAGGTGGTGGTGCGGGCAATTCATTGCCTTCAAATAATAGCTGCCGTCGTCAAGCTTCATTTCAGGATACATTGTTTCCGCATAGTGCGGAAGGTGGCCGGACATCAAATACAATTCTTTTTTCGCCAAGTGCGGGGTTCTTACGCGCACGTAGCCCGCTTTTTTTTCCATGCGCATTGCCAGCTCCTCGATTTCCTGCCTGATTATTTCGCCTTTCGGAAGCCAAATCGGCAGCCCCTTTCCCACCAATTCGGATTGCATGAACAAATCCATTTCCTTTCCTATGCGCTTGTGGTCGCGCTTCTCCGCCTCTTCAATCATTTTCAGGTAATCCTCGAGCATTTCCTTTTTCGGGAACGAGATTCCGTAAATGCGCTGAAGCATCTTGTTTTTTTCGCTTCCGCGCCAGTATGCGCCCGCGACCTTCAGCAGTTTTATTGCCCTTATCTGCCCCAAGCTGTCCGCGTGTCCGCCTTCGCACAAATCAAAGAATTTTCCCTGATAGTAAAGCGTTATTTTTTCGCCTTTCTCCGCGAACTCGTTTATGAGCTCGAGCTTGTAGGGATTTTTTGCGAACAATTTTCTTGCTTCTTCCGCGGAGACTTCCTTTCGCGCGATTTTTTCCCCGCGTTCCGCAATCTCCCGCATTTTCTTCTCGATTTTTTCCAGGTCCTGCGGAGTGAATGGTTCTTTTTTGTCAAAATCGTAATAGAATCCCCCGTCTATTGCCGGCCCTATTGTGGGGAGTGCGTCCGGCCAGATGCCTGTAACGGCCTCCGCGAGCAGGTGCGAGGAACTGTGCCAGAAATGCCTCTTCTCTTCAGGGGTTTCGAATTTCGCGATTTCGGTTTTCGCCATTTTTTTCGCCTTTCCTTGTTTCGCGGTTAAGTTATTAACTCCGCCTTGGTTTATTATTATTGCGATTCAATTGCTTTTCAAAGGTGTTTTCCCTGATTTCGCCTGAAATGTGCGCGCGCTGCAAAGGCCGCCTCTGGTGCGGTTCCACGTGCTGGATTCTCGAGAAGCAATTCAACCTTAACCGCGCGGTTTCCGGAATTCAGGGCACGGAATTCACCGGCTCTTCCCCGCCCGGCGTTTTCGTTTCGTGGAAGAATTACCCCAACGTTTCCCTCGCGCCCTTGGCGCCGCCTTTCGTCCGCGAGAACGCTGAAATAATGGACGAGCCCGAAAGGTGGTTTGGCCTGCCAA
>JBAZPA010000040.1:0-9211 GCA_041648435.1 archaeon | reverse complement strand
TTCCGGCTTTTCCGTTATTTCGGTTATGACCTTGTTTATTTTGGAGCTCGCCACAGCCGCAAGGATTGCCGCAACCTCGTTTTCTTTCTTTCCCGCTCCCTGAATAACTTCCTTGAGCGCGGCGTCTAGTTTCCCGAGTTCCACGATTTTCGCGAGGTTCGCTTCCACCTTGTTGTCCACGCTCATCGTGAGGCTCGCGAGAAACTCCATCACGGTTTTAGGGTCGCTCTGCTCCGTAATCTTGAGCTTCTTCACCGAAATCCAGTCCTTGTAGTTTGAAATGAACTGAATGTATTGCTCTTCTTCCGCCATTGAATTTCACCCTTCCTTTTTTTGGAAGCCCTTGGAGGGGTTTGAACCCCCGACCCCCGCTTTACAAAAGCGGTGCTCTGCCGCTGAGCTACAAGGGCCAGCCTTTCTTTCCAAAAGAAAGGCTGGCGAAAGAAATAACTTTTCTTCGAAAAGTTTGGCTGGCGAAAAGAATAACTTTGCTCCGCAAAGTTTCCCGCTCTTCAAAGAAGAATTCGCGTGGGGCTTTTTAACCCTTTTGGGTTTGCCCTTGTTTTTAACTTTTCGCGAACCGAATCAATCCATGACATCATTGCAGGAGCGGTTCAGCTGCAAATCGTGCGGCGAATGCTGCAAACGCTACTCCATAACCGTTCTGCCCGAAGAGGCGAAGGCGGAAGCGGAACTGCTCGGCATTGCACCGGAAGAATTCATTTCAAATTACTGCCGGCTGTACCTCGAGCTTTTTCCAATGAATCCCAAGGAGAACTCCCTTGTGCTCCCGCAGGAATCATTGCCGAGGCGCATTGCGGAGGGAATTGAATCAATGCTCGGAAAGCCGGTCGAGGAGCATTATCTCGTGCTTCCCATGATTGCCTTCAGGAAAAACGAATACTGCGTTTTCTTCGACGCGGAAACAAAAAAGTGTGGCATCCATTCCGCGAAGCCCGCGCAATGCAAATTGTTTCCCTTCATTTCCATAAAGCCGAACCCCGACTTCAAAATAATGTATCCGTTCTGCGCCGGATTGCGGGAAATGGCGGAAACCAAAGGCAACGGCGCATATGGAATGGAGCATTACGCGGCGGTCAGAGCTTACTTTGAGGGAGTAAAGGAGAACGGTTTCTCCCACTACTGGCCGTCGCTGCCCGAAGGCGGGGTCGCGCTGCTGGAAGGGAAAACGGTCTGTGAAATATCGAAGGGCGAATTCGCGCAGGCAATAGGTGCTTTGGAATGACTGTTTGCCGGATTGCGGCCCACCAAAACAATATATTCGCTTTATTCTTTCATTAGGTTGCTGGCTTGCCAGGGGAATTGCAATGAACATCATAAGCGAAATCAGGCCGGGGCTCGGGCTTTCTTCGGCGGAGGTCTCCAAAAACAGGGAAACCTTTGGCTTCAACGAAATAACGGGGAAGAAAAGCCACGAAACCCTGAAACTGTTCCTCAGGCAGTTCAAGAACTTCATGGTTTACGTGCTGATTCTGGCGGCGCTTGTTTCACTGCTTGCAGGGGAAACCACCAACGTTTTCGTGATTGCCATAATAATCCTATTCATCGGAATCCTGGGCTTCGTGCAGGAATACAAGGCGAAAACCGCCCTTGAGGAGCTTAAGAAGACGCTTAACCCCACGACCTTGGCGATAAGGGACGGAAAGCAGGGGGAAATTGCCTCAAGGGAGCTCGTCCCAGGAGACATAATCCTCCTGCGCATGGGCGATATTGTTCCTGCCGACTGCGTTGTACTCGAAGAAGCCTGCCTAAAGGCCAATGAGGCCGCCCTTACCGGGGAAAGCAGGCCAGTCAAAAAGGAGGCAGTCAGCAGGAGCCTGCTTGAAATGGAAAAATACAAGTTTACTATGGAGCAATTCAAGAAAAAGGAAAACAGGCTCTTCACCGGAACTCAAATAGTAGAGGGCAGGTGCAAAGCAGCAGTGCTTTTCATCGGGGCAAGGACCGAATTCGGGAAAATCGCCTCCGAGCTCCAGGAGAAGGACGAGCTGATTCCCCTGCAAATAGAGGTAAACAACCTGATGAAAACCCTGGTCAAAATCGTGAGCGCAATATGCCTGGCTTTGTTTGCCTTCATACTTTTTACCCAACCGATTAATTCAAGTTCGGTCATTGTAGGCAGCCTTGTTCTTGTGATTGCACTGGCGGTTTCCGCCTTTCCCGAGGGCTTCCCCGCGGTCCTTACAATAGCCCTCGCGGTCGGGGTGCAGAGAATGGCAAAAAAGAACGCCATAGTGAACAAGCTTCCTGCAGTTGAAACCCTTGGAAGCGTCACAGTGATTTGCTGCGACAAGACGGGAACAATCACAAAGAACGAGATGACGGTAGAAAAACTCTACGTTCCCTTTAGGAATATTGAGGTAAGCGGCGCGGGCTACAATGGCAATGGGGCCTTCTTTGACAGTAGTAGCGGCGGAGCTGAAATAAGCCCACTGGCAAGCCCGCAGATAAGAATGCTCCTCCGAACCGCGGTTCTGTGCAACGATTCGGAAATACAGGACGCCGGAAAGGGTCTGGAATACAAAATAATCGGAAGCCTCACCGAGGGCGCATTGCTCGTAATGGCCTCAAAGGCAAAATTGTTCAGGGAAGAGCTTGAAAGCAAATTCGCAAGAATTGAGGAAATTCCCTTCAATTCTGAGAGAAAAATGATGAGCACCCTAAACAGGTCGGGCAACGGCTTCGTCATTCATTCGAAGGGCGCCTTGAACAAGCTTCTCCCAAAGTGCACCCATTGCTTTGACGGAAAAAAGGTTGCAAGGCTGACGAATAAAATCAGGCAAGGAATACTGGCAAAGAACGAGGAATTCGGGAGGCAGGGGCTCAGGGTCATTGCCTTCGCTTACAGGAAAACAGGCGCGAGAAGGAAATTCGGGCTTCCGAAAAGCGAAAGCAATCTTGTTTTCCTCGGGCTTGCGGGAATGAGCGATCCGCCAAAGGAGGGAGTGAAGGAATCAATTGCGGAATGCAGGAAAGCTGGAATAAAGGTCGTGATGGTCACGGGGGACGACAAAAACACTGCAATTTCAATTGCAGAAAAAATAGGCCTGCTTGAAAGGAATTCAATCGTGATGACCGGGGACGAGCTTGACAGGCTAAGCAAGCCAAAGCTCGAGAGAATAATATGCGAGGTAGCCATTTTTGCAAGGGTAAGCCCCTTCCACAAGCTCAGGATAATTGACGCATACAAGGCAAAGGGTGAAATCATTGCAATGACAGGAGACGGAATAAACGATGCTCCCGCACTGGAAAGCGCGCACATAGGGGTCGCAATGGGAATCAGCGGGACAGGCGTTTCAAGGAAAGCCGCGGACATTGTCTTGAAGGACGACAACTTTTCAACTATTGTTTCCGCGATAAGGGAGGGAAGGCTCATTTATTCAAACATAAGGAAATTCGTGACATACCAGCTGTCATGCAATTTTGCTGAGGTCTTCATTGTTGTGTTGGGAGTGATTTTGTTTGGTCCCGCAATGGTGCCATTGCTTGCCCTCCAAATACTGTTCATGAACCTCGTAACTGACGATCTTCCGGCAATAACCCTTTCGCTTGACATGTCCGACTCCGACATGCTGAAAGAAACGCCAAAGGATCCAAAGGAGCCGCTCATAGTGAAAAAATTCGCATCCTTGATATTCTTTTCGGGCATTGTAATGGGAATCGGAACCCTGATGGCATTTGCGTCCTCGATTCCCTGGGGAATAGACAGGGCGAGGAGCATAGCCCTGGTGACGCTGATAGGGTTCGAGCTTTTCAATGCCGTAAACTTCCATTCCCTCACGGAATCGGTTTTCAAGTCTGATTACATGTCCAACAAGTGGTTGACCTATGCGATAACCGCATCTATCGCATTGACCGCGCTCATAATCTATGTTCCGTTCCTGAACAGCGTTTTCGGGACGACACCCCTGAACGTGATTGACTGGGCGATGGGGTTGGGGGTTTCGGCCTCGGTCGTGGTCGCGATGGAATTTCTCAAGGAGACGAACCGAATGAGGCTGAGGCGCCAGGCGGCTGCCTCGGGCAGCTAGAATCGCCGGAGGGCAAAGTCGCGGCGGGATTGAAAAATTGAAATGCCCTCGCCGGGATTCGGGCCATGCGCCCCGTGCTGGAACTGCCGCGCCTTTCAATGAGCCGGCGGAAAAAGCTTAAAAACAAAGGGCCATGAATATATGTTATGACCACATTGACTGCAATTGTCCAAAGGGAAGATTTCACGTACGTTGCCAAATGCCCCGAAGTTGGGACCGTGAGCCAGGGTGCCACAGTGGAGGAAGCTGTCGCCAATCTCAGGGAAGCCACTGAGTTATATTTGGAAGAATTTCCGCTTAAAGAAGCTGGCAGGCCCCTGATGACAACCTTCGAGGTGTCAGAGGTTGCCGGTGCTTAAACCGATTTCGGGGCAGCTCTGCATCAGAATTCTCTGCAACAAATTCGGCTTCAAGATTGCCCGGCAGAAAGGGAGCCACGCAGTGCTGAAAAAAGAGTTTGGCGGCATTACTGTTGGCACTGTTGTTCCAATGCACCCAGAGCTGAAGGTTGGAACCCTTAAAGGGATACTGGAACTCGCAAAAGTCAACGAAGAAGAATTTGCCAAATACATATAGTTGCGTTAATTGTTCCGTTTTCAGGTCCCAAAAATTCTGATTGTCATGCCCTCGCCGGGATTCGAACCCGGGTCTCGACCGTGAGAGGGTCGGGTGCTTGGCCGGGCTACACTACGAGGGCCCGCAAATTATTTCTGCACAACCGGTTTATTATTGGAATTGGAAGGCGATTGCAAAAAACTTAAAGGATTCCCGCCCTGTGGCGGGAACCAAAAAATCAGATAGGCGGAAAATTCATTTTCCCGCGAGTTTCTTTCTCTTGATGTATACCCAAAGCTTCTTGGTCATATCGCTCGGCGTTATCGGCGTTGAGCCGAAAACGGTTTGAAGCGAGTCGTCTGCGCCCTTGAAGCTGATGGTGTATCCGCCAAATGGTTTCTTCGCTGCCATTTCGTTCTACCTCCCTTGCATTTGAACAGTAATGACGTTAATCCGTTTAATTCAAGGGAGGCACCATTTTAAAGAGTTTCCCTCGTGGCGAGGGAAAAATAGGTTTTTATAGAGGCAAAAAACAGTCATTTTCCGAAATCCGAGAGCGAATCGTATTTCCACGTTATTTGCATTCCGCTTGCGATTTTGTAATCCGAAATCCCTTTGGTCGCGTATTCGTCGTTCACGTAAAGCGCCCAGTAGTGAGAGGAATCAGCTTTGGTTCCTCCAATGGAATCAACCATTTCGCCGAAGGCGTACTGCCGGGTTTGCACTGAAAACGCCTGCCTGAACGCCGTGAGCGCGTTCCCGCCCCCGGGAAAAATCCAGTCCTTGGACTCATTGCGGTCCGGGAATTCCACAGTAAAGCGGACCGTTACCAGTTTTCCCTTTGCGCCGGAATCATTCGCTTGACTTATACATCCTGACGTTAACAGCGCCAGAACCAGTAGAGCGAACAATGCTGACAACCTTGACTTCTTCATTCTTATTCCTTAATTTAAGCAGCGGCGCAAACAATCTCGCGAATACAGCGTTGCTTCCGATGTGCGCTGCCATGAAGGGAAGCGATGTGGCAAAGTAAACTGGCAGGAGGAAAAGCCAGAATCCCGAGCCGAGCAATCCGATTCCCATTCCGAATCCTGCAAAAGTGACTATGATTTCATAAAGCGCGGTTCCGATTATGCTCCACACGAGCAAGTCTTTCCAGTTGTTGCTTTTGCCCCTTCCGAATATTCCCCCCAATGCGCCCGCGAGCCCGGCGCCGATTGCCTGAAAAATAGTCCACGGTCCCTGTAGCCCCCACACGAAGAAATTTGAAATAACGTAGGCCGAGCTTCCCAGCATGAATCCCTCTTTTGCGCCGTAAATCATCCCGATTGCGACCGCGATTGGGATTATCGGTTCCACGCTGGGAACCCATTGCAATGCCACGCGGCCGAGTATTGCCGCGCCGAGAGCCGCGAGAAAAATAGCCAAGCCGCGTATTTCGCGCTTTTGCTTGGCTTTGCGCACGCTGTCCTCTATTGTTTTTGAAATCAGCTTGGAATCCGTTTTCTCTTCCTGTTTCTGCAGTTCCGCGGATTTTTTCGCCATTAATGCACCGTTCTCTTTTTGGGATTGGATTTATTTAAAACCTTACCTTTGGAGTGCCGGTAGAGGGATTTGAACCCTCGGCCCCCGCATCATGAGTGCGGTACTCTAACCAGGCTGAGCTATACCGGCTCAGCCTTTCTTTCAAAAAGAAAGGCTGGCGAAAGAAACAACCTGCTCCGCAGGTTTATTGGATTGGCTTGGGAAAAGCATTAAAACGAATCATTTCGCGCAGCGGAATATTTCGCCGCGGAGAATTATTTTCCCAGCCGGCTTTTCACTGTTATTTTCTGTCCGTGCAGCACAATCCTGTCCGCGTAGCCCACAAAGAGCCCGGTTTCAATTACTCCGGGAATCGCGTGGCCCTGGATTTCTATGTCGTCAGGGGAATAAACGCTGTCCACCTGAACGTCCGCCAGAAGATGGCCCGATTCCGTGAGCGCGGGCTTCCCGTTTTTTTCGCGCAGTTTCGTCCTTCCCAGCTTTTCGAGCTCGAGCAATGTGTGCTTCCAGCCGAAGTGGCTCAGCTCGAATGGAATGGAGCCGTAAAGCGTTTTCCCGTAATTATTTTCTTCCGTGATTATTATGAGCTCGAGCGCGCTCTTTGCAATTATTTTGTCCCGTATCAGCGAGGTGGTTTCGCGCTTTATGAAATTGAACTGCTCGTCCGCCATTGAAACGAATTCGAAAGCCAAGTCGAGTTCCTTTTCCCCCAATTCGATTGTAGGAACGCGCATTTCGTGCAGCACCATTGCCATTGCCGCGCTCGTGGGAACGACCCGGACCTTCAGGTTTTCGCTTTCAATCCGTATCCCGAGGCGCCTTGCGAATTTTTCCCCCAACTCGGAGGTGCCGATGCCTATTGCCTGGTTCGCTTTCACGTACTTTTCGAGGAAAGCGTCGATTTTTTCTTCGGGAATCATTTTTGCCGCAAGGAGTTCCGCTTTCGCGCTTTTAATTTTTTTGCTCCCTGTTATATGCGGAAAAACGGAAATAATCCGGTGAAATCATTATGGGAAACTACTATTTTGACATAGAAACCACTGGCCTGGAAGCAAAGAAAAACAAGATAATAACCATCCAGTATCAGGAACTGGACAGGACCACTGCGAAGGCAATCGGCCCTCTCGTGATTCTTAAGGAATGGGAGTCCTCGGAAAGGGAAATTCTGCAGGACTTCATCGAGGGCACGAACATACTCGACCCCTACCCATTCACTTTCGTGCCAATCGGATACAACCTGAATTTTGAGCATAATTTCCTGAAAGAGAGAACCGCATTGCACGGCTTTGTCCCGATTGACATTCTCAACAACCCCTCAATCGACCTGAGGCCATTGGGAATACTGATGAGCAGGGGCGAATTCAGGGGTTCGGGGCTGGATAAAATTACCGCAAAGCCCGCGGACGGCAGGAACGTTCCGGTTTGGTACGAGAACAAAGAGTACTCCAAAATAGTTTCCTACATCGAGGAAGAGGCGCGCGCCTTCATCCAATTGGCGGAATGGCTTTACAGGGAAATGCCGGAATTCCTCGAAAGGTTCAAAAGGGAAAGCAAGTTCTGACCTTCGCCCTTCGAAATCGCGGAAATTTCCGTAAGCCCCAACCGAGAGTTGAACTCGGGACCTCGACATTACCAATGTCGCGCTCTAACCGACTGAGCTATTGGGGCCCAATTAACAAAAAAGATTTGAAAACGTTTTTAAGGAAGCGCTTTCAGGCAACGCGAATTTCCGCGATTTCGCTTTCCCCGATTTTCGTTTCCTTTCCCGTCTTCATGTCCCGCAAGGTGAATTTTCCCTCTTTGATTTCGCGTGCCCCCACAATGAGACAAAATGGAATCCCGAGTTTGCTTGCGTAATCCAGATTCTTCGAAATGCCGCGCCCCAACAAATCCATGTCCGCGCGTATTCCTGCGTTCCTCGCAAATTCAAGCAATTGCATTCCTTTCTTTTTTGCGCCCTCGCCCACATTTATTATGTACAAGTCTACCGTGGTTTTTCTTCCATTTTCCCTCGCCTGAAGCGCGTCGAATATCCTTTCAATCCCGAAGCTTATTCCGGTTGCGGGAAACTCTGTTCCCTTTCCGAGGAACTCGCCAATCATTTTGTCATAGCGCCCTCCGCCCGCAATGCTTCCCTTCACGCTCTTGTCCATAATCATTGCCTCGAAGATGGGCCCCGTGTAATAGCCCATTCCGCGCACGAGGGAGGAAACGACTTTCACCTGAACCCCGAATTCGTTGCAGTACGAAACCAGTTCCCTCAGTTCCGCGATTCCCTCGGTTTTCCCCACGACCTTCTCGATTCCCGCGAGTATTTCCTCGTTGCTTCCCTTAACTGAAATCAATTCGAATATTTTTTCCGCGTTTTCCTTCCCGATTTTTTCTTCGAGGGATTTCCTTACTTCGCTTGCCTCTTTTTTGTCAAGCTTGTCTATCTCCACCAAAGCGAATTCGCGGTCCCTTTCCTTCACTCCGCACGCCCGCATTATTTCAAAAAGCAGTTTGCGGTCATTGACGCGGATTTCGGCTTCAATTCCGAGTTCCCTGAAAACGCTTTTCGCGAGCGCAAGGACTTCAGCGTCAGCAATAACGCTTTTCACTCCCACAGTGTCCGCGTCGCACTGCAAAAACTCGCGGTAGCGGTTGCTTTCCACGGGTCCGTCGCGGTAAACCTTCTCGATCTGGTAGCGCTTGAAGGGCATTTTCAGGTTGGGGTTCATTCCCACCAAGCGCGAGAGCGGAACGGTTAAATCGAATTTCAGCCCCAAATCCCGTTTCCCCTGATCCTTGAACCTGAATATTTCCTTTGCGGCGTCGCTTTCCTCTCCCGCGGCGAATTTCGCCGTGAGAACCTCGAGCCTCTCGAATGCCGGAGTCTCAACCGGTGAAAAACCGTATTCCTCGAACTTCTTCCGCATTTTCGCGATTATCTCGTTGCGCAGAATCTGCTGTTCGGGCAGAAGGTCCCGGGTTCCCTTCGGCAGCATGAGTTCCATTTATTCTCCCTCCTTATTCTGGCTTTTCCGCGTTATTAATCCTTTTTGCGCTCTTTCAAGTTC
>JBAZPA010000039.1:0-9256 GCA_041648435.1 archaeon | reverse complement strand
CCTGAATTGAGGAGGAAAAGCTTATTGCCGCCTGAACTCCGCCGTCCTCAATCATTGCCTTGCCCTCGTCTTCACTGCATTCAATCACTTTTCCGATTACCGCAATCCGCCTGTGCCTTGAATTCACCTCCGAAAGAAGGAGCGCGCTGCAGGGATTCCGCTTTGGCTTTTGGGGCGATTCAAGCGAGTCCAATTCAATTCCTCCCGCTCAATGCCTTTGGCAAGTAATCGAAAAGCCAGAGTTTTATCAGTCCCACGCGCGGAATAAGGAACACGGCTTTTCCGTCGAGGTCGGAAACCTTTGCAGCGTAAAGGGAAATGCAGGGCCTTTCCGCGTAATTCAATTGGGGAACCACTTTGCCGCAATCCTGGTCAATGAACCTGTTGGTTTGGCTATTGTCGCCTTTTGTAAGGGCATACCATCCGTCCTTCGCCTTTATCTTGGCGACAACCCTGTGGATTACGGGCTCAAAGCGGTAGGATGAAAAGTAGACGACAACGCTTCCCGAACGCGAAATCGGAACGATTTGGCCGTTCTTGAATTCAATGGAATTCGTGTCCAAGGCGGAATCCGAATTATAATAATAGCGCGGGGAAGCGAATTCAACAAGCGGGGTTTCGTAAAGGCTTTCGTTTTCAAGTTTCACTTCGGGCGCACTCACCTGGCTTTCGTTCACTCCGCGGAGCACGAGCACGTCGCCTTCGTAATAAGCGGGTTCCATGCTTTTTCCCACCACGACAACCAAGGGGGAATGCGTGCCCAGGCCGAAGCCGAGCAGCGAGTAAATTATGAATGCGAAAAGAAAGGCGAACCCGATATAGGAAAGGTTGTAGACCAATTCGTCCTTCCAGTTCTTTTTTTCACCGACAGGCCATACTCTTGCGAGCAACAAATCAACGTAATTGAAGGGGTCGAGCCATTTGAGGAACGAAAGTTTCTGCTTCAAAGACATTTTTTCCCTCATGGAGGAGTGCTTTCGCCGATGCTGGTTCCCGAAGCAATGAGGTGCGCAATCCTTATGGGCTCGGGAATCGATGAGTGGAGCAAGCATTTCTTAATCACTTGTCTCGCCTCGCTTTCGCGACACCCGAAACACTGGAAGCGGATTCTTTCGAAGGAGTGCGCTTCGGGAGCGCGGGAAATTATTTCCAGCTTGCGCTTCTTGTCTTCAGAGTGGAATTTCCTTATCGCGCTTTCCATTTTTCTTCCGCGGGAATTCGCTTTGAAGACCGCTATGACGGGCTTTCCCGTCTTGCGGCGCAATTCGCGGATGTCCGCGAGATTGAAGCCCGCAAAGGTTATTCCCTGCAGCAATATGTATGCCGCCTGCGAGGAAAAGCGCGAGGAATTCAGGAGCGAGGCGATTTTTTCCGTTGCGTCGTCTCAGTCAACCTCGATTGAAGCCGAAAGTATTCCGTCAATGCGGTTGTCCGCGCGCCAGATTACTCCCACAAGGAGGGCTTTTCCCGAGCGCTTCGGCGCAAAAAAACCGTCATCGAACGCGGCAACGCGGAACAGTGGCTTGGGCATGAAACAACTGGGCAAAAAAAGGGCTTAAATTGGAATGCGCATCATTTCAGCGCCTTTTTAAGTGCCTGCCCGAATTCCTTTGTAGTTGAGGCGATTTCCCTGCAGGCCTCAGCCACGGCCTTCTTCGCGTCCTTTCCCTCGGTGCGAACGTAAAAAATCGTTTCGGAAGCCAACGGGTGGGGCATCTTGTAAGCCAAAAAAACCACTTCGGGGTCCTTGAGCAATTGGGCTTTCAGCAATGCGGGAAAAGTGTGCCTTTCCCCTGCCATCTTGAATTCTATTTCGTTTTTCTTTTCCACAAGGAACTCGATTTTCATTTTTTCCCTCTTTGTTTTTTCTTTTCGCTTCAGCGCAGCGGGTAATCTGCCGCGATTTTCCTTTGGTCGGAAAGCCCGCATTCCAGGCACTTGAGTTTTCCCTCAAACAGGCGCATTGGCAGCCTGCAGCTGGTGCAGTACGCCCTTGTCACTCCGAGCTCGGGAAACTTTGTCGTAAGCGTGACACCGTAACTCGTTACTTCCGTAACCTTTGCCTTCAGTATGTCCCCGACCTTGAACAATTCGCCGAGGTCATTTACGTAGAAGCCGCTTGCCATTCGCACGGGCAATTGCGCGAATGACTGGTGTACCACGAGGGGATTGTTGTCGCGGTCAAAGGCGTCAATGATTTCAATTAAAACCGAGCTTTCCTTTACCAGTGAAACCTTGCCCGTAACAATGCTGCCTTCCTCGAGTATTCTTGGAACGCGGTTTTTGGGTTCAACCTGCGCCGTCCTGTTCTTGTCATCCAATGCGATTACTCCCACGCGTTCCGAGTAAACGTTTCCGTCCTCCGAAGTGTAGGCGTTCTTTCCCGAACTGAATTCCATTTCCGATGCCACAAGGCTTCCCGGAAAAACGATTTCTTTTTTCATTCAAACCACCAAGAAAGAGGATTGCATAAAAAGCTTGCTTTTTTTCTTTTCTTTCCAAGGCATATTTATAAGGACAATAATTTAAAAGTCTTATCACATGCGCAAAACAATGACATTCCGGCCCCAAAAGGTTCCGGTCCGGAAGGGAAGTGCTTGAAATGGTGCTTGAATCGCTTTTTGACGCAAACGAACTGAGAAAGAGCCCTTTTTTCATGATACTGTGGGGTGCAATCCTTGCAAGCGCGGGGCTCTGGGTAAGCTTCTTCACTTTTCCGGAAGCTGCTTCGATTCTCGCAATCGCAATGACCACAATCGGGTTGATGCCGATTTTCAACTCGCTTTTCAAAATAGAGGAGGACGAGGAGGCGAGAAAGCCCGGTCCAAGCATAACTTTCCTCGCAAGGCACTTTGACCTGATCGCGATAATCGGCTACTTTTTCATTGGAATGATAATCGCGTACGCGTTCTGGTACGGCGCCTTGCCCCAAAATGACACGAGCATCTGCATTTCCCAGGCAAACTGCTTTGAGATTCCCGGAAAGGGAAACGCCTTCATGGAGCAGGAAAAGGCGTTGGGCGGAATAAACGCATTGAGGCAGAACCTTACGGGGCAGGCAACCGCGCAGGCAACCCCGAGGGGGGCGTGCGGAAGCAATTTTGCCTGTTGGTTTGAGGCAATTTTCATAAACAACGTCCTCGTATTATTGCTCGCAATCATCCTTTCATTCGTTTACGGCGCGGGGGCAATTTTCCTCATTGCGTGGAATGCAAGCATAATCGGCGTGGTAATAGGAAAGGACATCCTGCTGCTATTGGGGACTTTTGCGGGCTTCGGCTCGCTGAACTTCTTTGCGGCTTACTTCGCGGCACTCGTTTACGGCCTGAGGTTTTTACCCCATGGGCTTCCTGAAGGATTGGGTTACTTTGTTGGCGCGGTTGCGGGAGGAATAATTTCGGTTGCAATCACGAAGAAAAAATACATTACGGGTGAATTCTCGCGGATTTCAAAGGACGCATTCATGATGGCATTGATTGCGGTCGCATTGCTTTTCATTGCCGCGGCAATCGAGGCGATAATAATAGTGGGCGGCTGACGAACCGGCTCACTTCTTTTTCCTGGCCTTTCTTACCGCTGAAAGCCTGAGGCCCTGCGACGCGAGGTAGGCGTCTATTGCGGGCTTGTACTGCCTGAACAGGTTGTCGAGGTTTCCGCTTCCCAAGCCGGCGGATTTTCTGCTCCTTGCCTGCGGTTGGGGGCCGATTCCGCCCATTCTTCCCGAAACTGCCTCGGCGAGGCGCGAAATTTCCATCGGGAAAATAAGCTTCGTGCTTTTTCCTTCCGACATTTTTTCGAGGGCGCGGACGTAATAATATGCGAGGGCGCGGTCCGAAAGGTTTTCCGCCGCGTTTTTTACCGCCGTGATTTCCGCCCCGTGAGCCTGTGCAAGCTGCAATCTCGCGAGCCTCTGCTGTTCCGCGGCCTTCTCGTGGTGCATTGCGTCAAGTATTTCGCGCGGAAGGTCAACGCGCTGGATTTCTACCGCTTCAATCTGGATTCCCCACGCCTTGGATATTTCCTCGAGGTTCTTCTTGACTTCCCTGTTAAGTATATTGATGCTTGAGATTATTTCCGTTGCGGTCATTGAGCCGGCAACGTCGCGGATGTTCGCCTGCACGAATGTTTCGGCCGCATTCTCGTAGTTTTCCACTTTAATCTTTGAGTTCGTCACGCTTTCGCGGTCGTCCTTTACTTTCAGGTAAATGATTGCGTCAATCTTCAATTCTATTTTGTCTTTTGTGACCACGGTTTGGGGCTTTATGTCAATCGTGTGGACTCTCGTGTCCACGACTTCAGAGGTTTCGACCGGCGGAAAAAGGACAGTCCATCCCGGCCCCCCGACGCGGTTCACCCTTCCGAAGCGGTAAATTACCGCGCGCTCGTATTCCTTCAGGAGCAGAACGTAATCGAAGCGCCACAGCATCAGCAGGATCACTATTGCGATTATTATCCACAAAAGGTTCTGGATTATGAGGTCCTGATAAGAAACCAGGCCGATTATTGCGGCAATCGCGAGTATCACCACAAGGAGAAAAATCACGCTTTTCATCGAGCTCGTTTCCATTGCATTTCACCGCAAAAAGTTATTCCGCGCTATGGAATTCAGTGGTTGAAGAATATAAGGCTTGCGCCGGCTCAGGAATTTCGGGGGCAAAGGGCAGAATAAGTTATTTATTTGGTTCCTGACATTCAATATGCATCTGGAAAGGAAAAAGGCGTTTTTATGGCGAACCCGAAGGCAGTGCTCATAATCTGCATTGACGTGGACGACGACTTGGGAAAAAAAGCGGGAGTAAAGGGGCCCGTAATCGGAAGGCAGGCGAACCTCAATGCGGGGGCAAAGCTTGCGGTAAAGGACCCCGAGGACTCGGACTGCAATTCCATTTTTGCGGCAATAAAAAAGTACGACGAATTGGCGAAATATTACCCAGAGCGCGAAATAGTAACGCTTACAGGCCACCCTTCAAAGGGATTCGAAGCGGATAAGGCGATAAACGAGCAATTGGACCAGGTATTGGAAAAGTTTCCTGCGGATGCTTTCGTTCTCGTCACTGACGGGGCTTCGGACGACCAGGTGATTCCGATTCTGCAGTCGCGCGCCAAAATAATTTCCAAGACAATGGTAATCGTGAAGCAGGCAAAGGAAATGGAAAGCGCGTATTACGCGATAAGGCAGGCATTGCGCGACCCCTATCTCGCAAGGCTGGTTTTCGGGATTCCGGGAATAATATTGTTGTTGCTTTTCGCCCTGCCTAACATCGGATTGCAGATAATATTGCTGATTGCGGGAATTTACCTGATAGTTAAGGGCTTCGGAATAGAGGAAAGGGTTTACGCGGGATACAGGAGCCTTGCGAAAAGCATGAGCATCCAGCGCATTTCATTTCCGTTTTACCTGGGCGCGATATTCATTTTTGCATTCGGGATAATTTCGAGCTACACTTCGTATTACACGAGCGGCCTGAAGGACATATCCTTGAGGATTGCGTTTGCCGCGCAGGGCGCGTACCTTTTCCTGGCATTGGCGTCAATCGCATTCGTGATTGCGAAGGCAATCGACTGCATTCTCCTCAAGAAGGCGTATTTGCTGAGGACTTACGTGCTTTCGTTCGTTTCGGTTCTTTTGGTTTGGTTCATGCTTGATTCCGCAACAAAGGTGTTTGCGGGAAACGCGGACCTTAATTATTTCCTGATAACGATAATCGCGAGCTTCGCGGTATTGCTCGTTACGCTGAGGACCTCGAGGGTTTTCGACATACGCGGCAAGGTAACGAAACTGCTGGTGGGCCTGCCGGTTTACGGCACGGACGGAAAATGGGTCGGCAAAGTCGAAAAGGTTTCCGAGAAGGGGGATTCAATCGAGTACTCTGATGCAAAGGGAAAGCAGGGCGTGAAAATAGGAAAGGAAAAGTTTTCGCTTAAGGCGGGAAAAATAGTTATCAATCCCTGATTGCTTTGCCTGAAGTTTCAGCCCTTGTTTGAGGATGGCTTTCCGGCATTCCTGATGACGTCGGGCAAACTCAAATCAATTATCCTTTTCAGGTTCTTCACGAGGCTGGCTTTGCCGTGGGATTTCTCCAATGCGTTTTCAAGCACCTCGGAAAGGGATACAACGGGAATCACGGTTATTTCCTTCAATTCTTCCTTTGAAAGCACGATGTCCTCCAAGTTTGCCTTGGGAATTATCACTTCCTTGAAGCCTGCGGTTATTGCGGCCTGCACTTTTGCGGTTACGCCGCCCACGGGAAGCACTTCTCCGCGCACTGACAGCGAGCCCGTCATTGCCACGGACTGCTTCACGGGAATCCCTTCAAGCGCGGAAATCACCGCGGTTGCGACGCTTACGGATGCGGAATCCCCCTCGACACCCGAATAGGTCTGGAGGAACTGCACGTGCAGGTCCGAATTGCTTATGTCCTTGCCGCTCAGTTTTTTTATTATCGCGGAAACGTTTTGCACGGCTTCCTTCGCGATTTCCCCGAGCTTCCCGGTGGCAATGACTTTGCCTCCGGAGCGCGAGTGCGCGGGCGCTACTTCGGCTTCAATCGGAAGGACCATTCCCGCGTCGCCTTCCGCTGAAACCGCCAAGCCGTTGACGCGGCCTATCACGGCGCCTTCGTTCAAATAAATCCTGTAATCCTTGCGTTCCTCGATTTCCTTGTCCACCATCTGCTGTTCGAGGGTTTTCGCGCTGAACTTGGCTTCGCGAACGTCCTCAAGCATTGCCAGTTCGTGCCCTTTTTGCTTTGCAATGTCGCCTGCAACGCGCACCAATCCCCCGAGGTCGCGGAGCTTCAGGCTTATGCGGTTCTTCCTTCCCGCGCGCCTCCGCGCCTCAAACAGGATTTCTTCCAGGGCCTCGCGGGAAAAGTGGGGGATTTTTCCGTCCTTGCGCACTTCCTGCGCAACGAACTGGAATATTTTCCTGCGGTTTTCCGGAGTGTCCGGTATGTCTGTATTCATGTAAATCTCGTAGCCATAGCCGCGGATTCTTGAGCGCAGTGCGGGATGCACTTTTTCAAGAGCCGCATAATTTCCCGCTGCCACAAGAACGAAGTCGCAGGGAATCGGGTCGGTTCGCGTCATTGCGCCGGAGCTTAATTCGCTCTGGCCGGTAATGGAATACTTTTTTTCCTGCATCGCCGTAAGCATTTCCTGCTGGCTTTTCGGGGAAAGCGAAGCGATTTCGTCGAGGAATAAAACTCCGCCGTTCACGCGGTGAATCATTCCGGGCTCCACGCGCAGGTGCGGCGGAGTCCCGAGGCCGCCGGAATTGTGGACAAGAATGTCCTCGACGAAAAGATTCCCCGTTTCGGTTGTCACGTTGTAAACGTGGCCCTTGAACTTCCGCCTTGAAACTTTCGGGGAAGCGAATTCTGTCTTTCTGCGCATAAAATAATAATTTGGTGAAAGATATTAAAAGGGGTGTTGATGCAATCAAAAGACAGGCAGTCGCTGGTCCTCCCGCCCTTTAATATTTGAATTCTTGCATAATATAGTCCGTTTTGTTTATGGCTGTTTCCAAGTTGGATCTTCGACTATTTGAATATTAGAAAAAGTTTCACTTTTTGTCGGCATGTTGAACACTATTTTACTCACCCCCAACTCTACCCTTACGTTGAACCCTAAAGCAACAAGACCTTTTTCTCCTTTTCTCAGAGAATTACAAGCCCCATGGCAGTTGAATCCAGTAATTATTTGCTTGTCATCGCTGGTAAATACCTGCACATAAGAATTCGGCCGCCAGTAAGTATCCTCATTGGAATCTATATTTTCTATTTCAAATTCCAATTCGAGCCATCTCCAGCCTTGTTGAATACCTGAAAACTTTGGGTCAACAAGAGTTTTAACAGAATATTTTACCTTTCCGTCAGATGCCTCAAAAATAGTTGGCAATTGCCTTATTACCCCAATACCAGAATATCCTTTTCCGCCTGGTGAGCCGTCAGCATCTGGATCATAACAATCAATTCTGTTGTAAACAATACTTACGCCAGCAGAGTCTGATTGGCACCCGTTTGGTTCTGTCAAAACACAAGAAGTTTCATAAACTCCTTCGCTGTTGGGAAATCCTTCTTGCCCACAAATAGTTGGCTTTTCAAGAATTGTGTCGCCTTTTTCATTGAGAAACTTTTCATTACAAAGCCCGTAAAATTCAAATCTGATTTTTACCTTGTCTTTCAGTTGATCTATTGGCAACAGGTTGGGTACTAATTTATTAGTAGCGTGCGGGATTTGCCCCGCTGATTCGTCTTCTTTTCGGAACGATAATTTAGCAATTAAGATTTCTCCGGGCTTTATTTTATTGCCGCTCCATGCAGCTCCAGCAAATATTGGAGTTCCTGTTGGGGTTAATTGTTCGCAAACTGGCAAGCAATTTTTCGCTTGACCACAACAACTATGAACACATATTTGATTATTGAAGTCGTATGAATCAGCAGTGTTTGGATTACTATCATTACAACTTTTTGGGCAATCGAAATTATTTAAATCATCAATTCCCCCTGTTGCTGTTGAATTGCCCGAGCAGTCACTTATCGGACCGCCGTATTCTTCTTTTTCGCAAATTCCATTGTTTGCGTAATAAGTTATTTTGTCTTGAGGAAACTGTGATGGAATTTCTGGAATGAATTCCTTGCGTGAAGACTCTGCAGTCACATTGCAATCAGGTCCGCTATTTTCAGAACAATTGCTTAACGCGGTTTTTTGCTGACTATTTTTATCTTGTATTTGGGCATCGCTTGATACTTGACCGCTTTTTATGAGACAAATAATTTTCCTATCTGAATCTCTTATCCAAGCCGTAAGCGTAAAGTTTGTGTCCGGGTCAAAAATCTTAACTTTATAATAATCTAAAACATCAAGGCTCGCTTCGCACTCTTTTCTTATTTCCTCTATTATTGGTTTTATTTTTTCTTTGGCAATAAAACTCGCCACAATCGTGGCATTGGGGTAACTTTGCAGAAATTCGCTTATTTGAGGATTCAATTTTGCCAAGTCAGTTATGTCTTGCTGGACGCAACCGCTTAAAACCATAGTGAGAATGAGCAAAGTTGCCAAAAGCGCTATTGCTCTCATAAATAAAAAAGAAATTGTCTTTATGCCTTTGCGGCGTCCGGTCCAATCAGGGTTATCAATCTGTCCTTTTCCGAGATTTTGTCCGCCCTCTTATCTGCCTTTGAAGTGCTCACTTTGTGCTCCGGAGTCAAGGCGATTTTCTTGCCTTTGGCTTTCAATTCTACAAGATTGCCTT
>JBAZPA010000038.1:0-9351 GCA_041648435.1 archaeon | reverse complement strand
ATTTTCTGATATGAAAACTAACACAAAGGCAAAAGCCAAAAGGATGATGAAAAGATTACAAACCCAAATGACTTTGGACTTCTAAAAAGTGATATCTTCAGTTTTTTTCGTAACAGTCTCTAATAAATGTTGTTTAACCTCGACGAGGTATATATTTACGATGATTTTCTTATGTTACAGCAGTTGAATCCGGATTTAAGCAAAATCCATCATTCTGAATCGATAATCCATCTTTCTTAATGAAGATTCCATCTGGATTTTACTCAAAGTCATCTGGATAATGCCCAAATCCACATGGATTTTACTCAAAGTCATCTGGATAATGCCCAAATCCACATGGATTATACGAAAAGTGAGATGGATTTTGCCCAAATCCACATGGATTATTCGAATAGTGAGATGGATAATGCCTAAATCCAGATGGATTATACGAAAAGTGAGATGGATATTCCCTTTTGCTAGATGGAATGTCTCTGATTCCAGATGTCAATCGTGCTTAGTAACGTTGCTTTAAAGATTTGTCAGATCGAAATAACCATTAACCACATAACAAAGGAGGTTTTATGAGTGAAACGGAAACGACGCCAACAGTCAAAGAGCGAACCGTCAGGAAATCACAGGCTGAGACGGTCAAATTTGCCAAACTGATGGTTGCCGGTATGCAGGCCCATGCCACAGAACTGACCAAACGGGGCATCGATGAGGCTTTTATCACCGGAGTCCAGACGAATGTCAGTAGTCTTGAAAGACTGGATGCCGAGCAGGAAGCGTTGAAAGCGACCGTGAAGGCAAAAACCGCGGAATTCAACGTGATTTATTCGGAAGTTTTGAAAACGACCGGTGAAGCGAAGAAGTTGATCAAAGTGACGATCCCGCAGTCAGGCTGGATCGAGTTCGGGATTACCGACAAACGTTGACGAGAAACTGAGAATGTTCGGGAGCGTCGGGAAGACGCTCCCGGATTCAGACCTGACGATTGGGATCCAAATGATAATATCCGTTGTTTGTAGCCCATGTATTTATCCATGGGATAGAAGAATCTCCCCCAACTAATTATCTTTATCGTCTCAGTGCTCCGCGCTGAGACGAGATTAAACACTGACGCTGATTAACACTGATTGGTTATGATAATACGGAGAATATGTGTCAGGTTTGAGAACTTGACAAACGGATTATTAATGATTAAAATACAACTGTATGAAAGTAGAAAAGCAAAATGAATCTGTGAGGTCACTAACGGAGAAGCATACAGGTTTCTTCATTAAGAAACTTTTCAAAAAAGTTTGTCCCGAGGTTTCGGGAAACTTGTTTGTCTATAGACAAACCATGAAATCGAGAGGATGTGCAGGTTAAACATATGTTAGGTGGATCATTAGGTGGAAAATGCTGAGAAAGAGCGAATTCAACAAGCTCAGCGGATGGGTGGACCAAGATCGCCCACACCTTCATCTCCTTTCAAAAGCGCAACAAATTAAATATTTTAAAAAGCGATTAAATATGGTTCTACTTTATCCTTTGCGCGAATTATTTAGGAGCATTGAAAAGCGTAAGAAAAATAGTTCTACAATCTTATGTTTTGGTACTTGTGTTTGTTGCGCTATTGAGGCATTGGGAAAATTCTATACTGGTAGGCTTAACCGAGGGAACTCGTGGGACAATTTTGATAAATGGATTGCTAATTATATGGATAAAGATTTTTCAAAAATATTTAACGGAGTCCAGTATAAAAAATTGTTGTGGGATGATTTTAGAAACGGACTGGCACACGGTTTCACGATAAAAAATGGCGGATATGATTTCCAAACATATTATTTTGAAGTAAAACTTGTGGGAGGCGTTAATCAGATGGAAATTCATCCAAAACTATTTTATCAGGATTTCTTATCTGGATTTAATTTATATTTAACTGATTTGGAAAATGCATTAATATCTGACAGCATCTATTTGAAATTTGACCATGCTTTTAATGGGATATTTATTTTAGGGTTATGACTACCTGACCACTGGCTGAAGCTGACGGCTTACGTGTAGATAAGTCGTGAGCGTTAGCCGGCTTAGCCGGAGCGTTAGGCAGCTAAATTCATCAAGACAGCGATAAAATGGACAAGTGGAACAATGTGATCGGGATAGATAATATAGATATGCCGATTTATCGGATATTTAGTAGGAAGTATTTTCGGAAGATGCTGAATGATAGCCGGCTAGCTCTTGTTCATCCAGAGATGTGGAAGGACCCGTTTGAAAATATCCTGATGCGATCCCGCCTAAAGAATAAGAATGGCACCTATACTTCATTGAAGACATTAAGGGAAACGCTTTTTGGGCAATGTTGGACTGCGGAATCGGAGTCAGATGCGCTTTGGCGAGTATATTCACCCGACAAAGGGGCAATACAAGTGAAAACTTCGGTGCGAAAATTATTCGATGCATTTTGGCGCTCCGCGAATCCTCTTGCCCAGGTGTCATTCTTTATTGGGCGTGTTCGGTATATCACTGAAAAGGAATTAATATCACTTCTTACTCGTCCGGACGGATTTCAGAAATGGCTTCATGATTCAACTGGCAGAGGACGGGCTGAATCACTACTATTCAAGAGGAAGGCATTTAGCTATGAAGATGAAATACGACTCATTTATCAATATCCCTCCAAAAAACCGATAAAATCAACTGTTTACCAATTTCCTTTTCTACCGAACAACGTTTTGGAGGAAGCTGTGCTTGACCCTCGCTTGACCGATGAAGAGGCCGAGCGAACAAAACAAGAAATCATGAGTTGGGGATACATGATGCCAATCAGAAAGTCTACTTTGTATACTCCACAACACTTTGATATTAAATTTGTACTTCCCAAGCCAAAAAGAGAAAAAACAGCGGCATAACGAATCTGCTGCAGACAGTGCTGAAAGCTGTTCGACGAATTTGAAGATTGAGGAGTTTGTGAAGGATTTGAGAATAAACGAAGGAATAGCGCTTTGCTATTCAGCGTGGCTGAGCGTTGTTCGTTGGACAATAAATAGAAAATGAGATGCAATTATGGATATTGAGAAATTAAAACAATACGCTATTGAACATCATAAAGGTGCATTCGAACAAAAATGGGGAAAAATGTGGTTTGCAGATGTTATGAAACCTATTGTGGATAGTATAATTAAGAATGAAAAATTGAGAGAAGAGCAAGAAAAAAAAATATTTTATCACTATCTTGAAAATGATCGAAAAGATACAATAAAATTTTATCCAATGATACTAGAACTTCAAACAGGATTAATTTTACTTTTGTGCCAATCGTATATTTCTCAAGTTATTTCAATGGTCAGACACATACATAGTGATTTGAGTAAAATATTTGGAGTTGATTTCTCATCTTATCCATATAAAAAAATGGATTTAATTTCAAATTTTAATCCTAAAGTCAATGGAACAGAATACACAGAGATTGAAGTAATTGATGCGTTAGCAAATTATTTCAAGCATCATGAAGAATGGGGTGGAAAGATTTCTTCATTAACAGGTAATAGTAGAAGAACTGCAGATATAGTATCACAAATCGGTGCAGATTTGAGTATGGCACTTTGGAGTTCAAGAAACTTAACAATATGTATAAAACGTATTGGCGTAACATCTCTAGATATGATTTATATAATACCGGGAAAGATAGATACTTGGAAACAGAATATTGGTAATCAATATAAGGATTATTTTTCACGTGTTCCGTCAGGTTCTCAAACCTGACGGCAGGGCAATAAGAAATGAGTGGGCGAACGAGACGAGCATCTGGTGAAAATAGGGCGAGCCGTGTCAGGTCTGAGGACCCGACACAACACCTACTCATTTAGTCATGTCCCTAAGCCTGACGGCAGACAAGAAACGAATCAGTGATGAAAGTAATATTGAACTACAGGAGGCAGTTATGAAGAAATGGGTTTTATTATTATTGTTAGTTATCTTTTCTTGTGATTCTCCAACTGGGTTAAATGATGATGAATTTGTAATTGAGTTCAAACACTATTACTGTGGTACTGAAAGATATTCAAGTGGGGTTAGGTGTCATGTTAATTTTTGGGATTCTGCTGGGTATTTTAAAGGAGTTATACCAATAACTACAAATGGAAAACCTTTAATTATAAAAATAGATAATTATCAATATCTTACTTATAAATTAACAGTAGAAGGAAATCTTTTAAAGGAAGGTACTGTAATATTTGGTGAAAAAGATAAAGTAGTCGGATGTATCTAATATGCCGTAGAATCCCTTACTGTCAAAGTAGTAGTTCCACCTCTTACACTATGTTGAATTTCTCTTGGATAATCGATTTTAATGTTCCGTCAGGTTCTCAAACCTGACGGCGGCATTATGACGTGAGTGAGCGAATGAGAAGAACATCTGGTTAAAATAGGGCGAGCCGTGTCAAAGATCAATTATTATTATTAACAGTTTAAATATGAGGATTGTATGCATTTTTTAGCTTGTTTATATATATGGTACCGTGCGTATGTATATTATATCGAAAATATTAAGAGAAAATAGTTACTGTTGGCGGATGTCTCATGATTATTCACAAGTTCCGTCAGGTTCTCAAACCTGACGGCATGGTAATATGACATGAGTGAGCGAATGAGACGAGCATCAGGCGAAAATAGAGCGAGCCGTGTCAGGTCTGAGGATTTGACACAACACCCAGAAATGTGAGATATGATCCCGAACCTTCGAGATTCAAATGCGGAGCCCATTTGACTATTTGCTATTTTGGAGTGTTCCGACCGTGTCGGAACTCGTCGTCGCAGACGACGGAATTCACACCACGGTTTCGCTCCGCTCAAGCGACTTCAACACGGTTGAAGTACTCAATAACGAGATTCAGTCTGCGAACTTCGTTCGCAAGCATTAACGCGGTTAATGCACTCCATAGCCACTTTCACGTGTTCCGTCAGATTCTCAAATCTGACGGCATGGTAATATGATATGAGTGAGCGAATGAGACGAGCATCTGGTGAAAATCGGGCGAGCCGTGTCAGGTCTGAGGACTTGACACAACTATCAAATATGGAACGGTTTAAGAAAAGATAAGGGAGCAATGCTTCGAGAGTCGGCGTGGCTGAGCGTTTGATCGTTCGTAAGTATAAAAAAGACTTGATTGGGGTTAACGTGTATGTTAACTTAACAATATGAGAGAAATTGTTTTTTACAGAACAGATGCCGGAAAATGCTACATTAATGAATTCCTGGATTATCTCTCAGGAAAGGAAGCACAGAAAGTTGTCTGGATTTTCAAGATAGTTGAGGAATTAGAAATTGTCCCTAAAAGATATTTTAAAAAATTAGCCAATACTGAAGATATTTGGGAAGTACGAATAGAGGGAAAAGATAAAACATATCGAATCCTGGGATTTTTCGATGGGAATAAAATCGTGGTATTGAATCATGCTTTGATTAAGAAAACCCAGAAAACGCCTAAACATGATATTGAAATCGCTGAACATCGTAAACGAGACTATATGAGGAGAAAATGATATGAGTGATGTTGATAAATATATTGATAGCAGAAAAAACAGAGATGCTGAGTTTTTGGAGAACTTTGAGGCTGGTTATGAAAATTTCAAAGTTGGTGTACTATTAAAGCAAATGCGAGAAAAATCCGGGTATACCCAGCAAGAACTTGCTAATAAACTGGACACAAAGAAATCAGCAATATCAAGAATAGAGAATCACGCAGAAGATATCCGATTATCTACTCTGGAAAAATACGCCCGCGTTCTGGGGATGAAATTACAAATCAGTATTGCAAACCACTGACATTTCTATCTATTTTCAAATCCAAATTTGCGAACCATTGGTGGGAGATAACGCGGAAAGCTGTTCGATGAACTTGAAGTTTGAAGTATAAATGTTCCGTCAGGTTCTCAAACCTGACGGACAATCGGTACAGGTAAAAAGATGGGACTTCGTTTTAAAATAGACCATGAAGAAGCAACCTATTTTATCACGACGACCGTAGTAGATTTCCAACCGGTTCTGATTCAATCCGGAATACCGGAAATCCTTTATGATAGTTTTGAGTTTTATCGGAAAAAATATGCCTTTCGGCTCAACGCCTGTGTTAGACCATTAAAAGTTTTTTAGATATACAAAAAAATGATGTTCAAATGTCAATAAGAAAAAAACAAGAAAGGAGAACATCATGAACAGGACAATTCGCATCGGAATGCTTCTTATGTATGTTGGTTTTATTGCGGTTGGAGCCGTTCTTGCCGACACCGTTATTCCGTCAGATACCACTTACATCGGCAGCCTTTCAGGCAACATCCGGGTTTGGTTTGCCGTGCCGGTGGAGGTCGACGGGAATCTCTCCGTTACCCTTACTCCCTCCGACGGTGTCAATATGCAGCTCCACCTCTGCACGCCTGAGAAAAACGGAATCGCCACGAACGACTGCTGGGGCAACCCACTTACCCTCAGCGTCAATGGTGTCAAACCCGATACTTTCTACATCGGCCTTTGGGGATACTATGGAGCAGATGTGAGCCATGGGTTCGCATTGACCACGGTGTTTTCTGCGGCTATACTTGAAAACGACATTGAACCCAACGACTCTACTGCTTACGCGAAAATGCTTCCCCTCAACGGTACGGTCACGGGCCATATCGGTTACGACGGCCGGTGGGCGTCCAATCCGGCCGACGAATTTGACTGGTGGCAGATCACCACTGTCGAAGACGGTGCTTTGACCGTTACCATTGCGCAGGTCGAGCCGGTCAATCTTCATCTCGCCATCTTCCGCCCCGACGGCGCCTCGGTAATTGTATCGGCTGACACCTGGGGTGACACCACAAGACTTAGCATCGAAAACCTCCGGGACGGCACGCTGTTCATTCGTGTTGCCAAATACGCCTGGAATTTCACACCGTATACTCTGTGGAACGAATTCACACCCGCCCCGGGAGACAACGATCCGGAACCCAATGATTCGACGGGGGGTGCCTCGGAACTCGCCATCGGTGTGCACTTCGGAGGCCATCTCGGCTACAACGGATTCCGAGATAACTATGGCTTTGATACCGTGGACTGGTGGCACTTCACCCTTGAAGACACGAGTGCCTTGTGGATCACGCTGACCCAGGTCGCCTCGGCCAACCTTAGAATGCAGCTCTATAAGGACGACGGCATCACTCTCGTTCATGGCGGGAACGATACGTGGGGCGTGGGTTGCGAGATGAACATCGCCGAGGCCTTACCAGGCAAATATTATCTAAAGGTTGACACCTATGGGGTATTCGATTCCTACATGCTCATTCTTTCGGATTCCCCGCTGACCGGCATAGGCGATATCAAAGTCGAACAAACTCTAAATGTTCCCGCTCGTTTCGAATTGTTGCAAAACTATCCGAATCCGTTCAACCCGACTACAACCATATTATATCAATTGCCAAAATCATCTTTTTTAAAATTATCTATCTATGATATCAAGGGAAGATTAGTTGAAATACTAGTAAATGAGCGGAAAAATTCAGGCTATTATTCGGTAAACTGGAATGCTGAAAATGTAAGTTCTGGAATATATTTCTACCGGATTGATGCTGATGATTTAAGTAGTGTAAAGAAATGTTTAGTGGTCAAATAATGGTCTAACCATTTGCGACTACTTTTATCTTAAAACCAAGAAATATTTTAAATAAAAAGAGATTTAGTGAATTGCAGACGGTTTTAAACTACCTATCCTACTTTTTCGGCAGTGTCTCGATATATCGACCTGCGGGCATACCTTATTGGCTATGCTTAAAACACCGATACCGTGTGACATGAATGATGGAGGTGGCAGTTCCCGATGGAAATAACTCGGTGATCTGTTCGACAATTTTGAGGTTTTCGGATTTTCAGAAGGATTTTGAAACTTGAAAGATTATCGCACTGAATCACCTCGTACCTCAGGCTTGATCGTTAACCAGTAAAAGAAAGGGATGAACACAATGGGAGATAAAGGCGGCAAGAAAGATAAGAGTAAAAGTCAGAAACAGAAGAAAAGCAAAGAGGACAAACAGACCCAAAAGAAGTTTGATAAGCAGCCCAAAAGGATCCTGTAATTAGAAGCCGTATCCTTGGATAATCTATAGTCATTATCCTCCTCTCAACCGCGAGGATTCGGGCATTTATTCCCCTGTTGAATTAATTTTACGAGCATATAAAATCATTTACGGCGATGAGAGCAAAAAAGAAAGAAGAAGTAAAATCTGTCATGACTGACTTGTTCTGTAATAAAAGTCCCTAGCAGACTCGGAGGTCCGGGAATAGTTTGATATTGTAAAAACTACGAGAATTAAAACAATGATAAGCGGAGGTCAGATATGAGTAAATATTTTGGATTGTGCAGGACATTTTCCATGTCCGTCGGAGTAGTTATTTTTACCACACTATTTTTGATATTAATTGGTTGTGAAAAGGATACTGAGGAAAGTACTGATGACGACGAGGATGTCTATCAATCTGTGACAATTGGGACTCAGGTCTGGATGGCCGAGAATCTGAATGTGACCCATTACCGCAACGGTGACGCCATTCCCAATATAACTGATGATACGGCATGGTATAATCTCTCGACCGGCGCCTTGTGCGACTATAATAACGACGTAAATAATGTGGTTACCTATGGTCGGTTGTACAACTGGTACGCTGTAAATGACAGTCGCAATATTGCTCCTTCCGGCTGGCATGTGCCTAGTGATGCAGAGTGGCAGACATTGGTTGATTATCTTGGGGGTTCAAGCGTAGCCGGCGGCAAAATGAAAGAAATCGGAACGACGCACTGGAGTAGTCCAAATACCGGAGCCACCAACGAAAGCGGCTTTTCGGCGTTGCCCGGCGGCTCCCGTCACTACAGTGGTACGTACGACTACATTGGCAGCTACGGTTACTGGTGGTCGGCTGCTGAGCACGATAGTGGCAGCGCCTGGTACCGAGACCTGAATTACAATTGTTCAGACGTGTACCGTTACTACAACGGTAAGCGATACGGTTTCTCAGTTCGTTGTGTTGGGGATTGAATTGACTATTTTACTATTTGACTATTATGGAGTGTTCCAACCGAGTTGGAACTCGTCGTTGCAGACGACGGAATTCGCACCACGCTTTCGCTGGGCTTAAGCGACGGACTGTGGAGTGCGGCAACCGCGTTGCCGCTTTCTGAGCCCTGCGAAGAAATTGATTCTCTCTGCGAACTTCGTTCGCAAGCATTAACGCGGTTAATGCACTCCATAGTCAAACCTTCTTAATAAATCTATCTTAACATAGATAAATTTTCCGTAAAATAGTCATAAGAGTATTATTTGATGAAATCAGGAGTCAAAATGTATCAATTC
>JBAZPA010000037.1:0-9437 GCA_041648435.1 archaeon | reverse complement strand
CGCGTGAAAATGCTCGAGCCGGGGGCGTGGAAGGTGACAGTCAAGGAAAAAACGCTTTTCGTCAAAAGAAGGAACGCAGGCAACGAGGAATCCGGCGCAAGGAACGTCCTGATTCTGGAGCGCCTCGAAAAAATCGCGGAAAATTACCCGCACATTGAAACTATAAAATACAATCTGGGGTGGACGGACGGAAAAAGCGGCTTCCTTGTAACGGATTTCCTCGAACTGAAGACAATGCTTTACTCGCAGATTCCCAAGGAAATCTGGGGGGAATTCCTGAAATTCCGGGCCGAGGCGAAGAGGCAAAGGATTTACGGCGTGGAAGAAGCGAACGCATTCTACGAGCCGGAAAAGCAGAGAATAATAATCTTCGACCCGGGAGAATGACCGGAAGAACGGCTCATTTCCTGTCGATTCCCGCGAGAATGCGCCTGTTTGCCTCGAGGATTTTCTGCATCAAGTCCTGCAGGGCTGAATTCAGGGCCCTTGAATCGGAAACATTCGCATTCAATTCGTCAAGCTTCTTCTCGATTGAATTAAGGCGCGAGGAAATCTGCTCCGCGCTCGCCTGCGAATAGGAGTCAAGCTTTTCGTGCAATTGGGAAACGTTCCGGTGCAGGTCCTCTATCCTTTTGCCCTGCGTTTCTACCGCGACGTGCACCGAGGAATTCACGAGCCCCTGGTCAATCAAGGGGTTTTCCCTGTGCAATTCTGCCTCCTCTTCCGCAGGTTCGGGTTCGGGTTCCCCCTCATTTTTCTCTTCCACCAGCGGCCCGGCGGGTTTCGGGGGAATTGCGGTTGAAGCGCCCTTTGATTCCGCAATAATGCCCGCGATTTCCTCGTCAGCCAGCCCTATGTCCTGCAGGGTGCTTTCAATAGTGCTTTCGTCTATTCCCTGCGAAAGCATTTTTTTGACGGTTTCAAGGACAACGCTTCTGTTAACCATTAAATGCCACTTGGAAAAATGAATGTTTAAATACATATAAATACTTAATTAACCGAAACGCGAGGGAAAAAAATGGAATTGTTCCGCATTCCCGAGGGGCCGTGGCAGAAGGTCTTCGAGGGAAACTTTCAGGGCCATCACACGGTATTGTTCTCAAACGGCGTGAGCACGTTTCTGTCGGTTGTGGGGGACAATGACGAGGAAACCCCCAACGGGGTGCTGCTGGAATTCTTCAACGTGTTCAAGGCAGAGGGAAACGCGGAAGCATTCGTGGAAACCCTGCCGCGCGACGTCAGGATGATAACAAGGCACACCCAGAAAAAAACCTCGAAATTCTTTTTCCTCGCAAGCGATTCGGCTTACGCGGCATTCAACGAGGACGACGTTTTCAGGGAAGCGGACACATTGCTCAAAAAATTGAGCAAGGTAACCGGGCTCATAAAGGAAATATCGAAGGCATACGGAATAACGCTCAGGGAATTGAAGGAATTAAGCGAGGGCGAAAAATTAGAATTGTTTTCGGAGCCGCTGATGATGGGAATCCTCGGCCCGATGCCGTTAATGGAAAGCGGGGAAGCGCCCTCGGTGCTCAAAGGCGAAGTGATGCTTGGCGTGACACAGGAACAGAAGCCCGCGAGGGAGCCATTGGCATACTTCAGGCGCACGATAATATTCGGCCCCGACGAAAGGCAGAGGAAGCACGCAATGCACATAATCGCGGAAGGGGCGTTGCTTTCAAACACCCCCGCGGTAATAGTCGACTTTGACGACTCGTTTTCCGGGCTGCCGGAGGCAAGCGCGCAATTGTCGGAACTAAAAAAGTACAAGGTGGAAACAGAACCGATAGGATTTCCCGTAAAGCAGTTCAAGCTGGGAGAGGACTTCTTCGTGGAATTGGGGAAAGTGAACCCGAAGGGCCTGATGGAATTGTACGGCGCGGGAGAAAGCGCTTCCGCAAAAATAATTGAAAACGCATTGGAGCAAAAAAAAGCGATAACGATGCAGCAGCTTGTCGCGGTAGTAAAGGGAACCGCCCTGGCCGAAGAATTCAGCGAGTACCAGAAGAACTGCGCGCTGCGCATAATCGCATTGATTGACAAAAGCTATCCGGACTGCTTCGGCGGAAAGAACGAGGTGGGAGAAATCTCGAAGAACTGGATAAAGGGAATCGGAAGGGCTGGAATAATACGGTTGAAGGGCCGCGACAAAAGGATTGCGCTAATGGCATTGCACACCATTGCAATCGGCTTGCTTGAATATTACCGCGAAAAGGGAAAGTCGGGCGGAATACGCTCGGTGTTCATTGTCCCGAAGTCAATGGATTTCCTTCCGATTGAAGCGAAAGGCGTTTTCTCGGAAGAAATCGCAAAGGCGATTGTGGAGGGAAGCGAATTCGGCCTCGCTTCGGTTCTGGAGGCGGAAAAGGAAGTGGATCTGGACAAAACCCTCACTGAAAACTTGAGCGCGGAAATAACCCTCGTGCAGGACAACGACGCGGGAGTGAGGCTCGAGGGAAAAAGGCAGTACCGCGCATTCATAAGGCCCAGTTTGAGCAGGTGCGCGGAAAGCTACTGAGTGATAAAATGGAAAAGGAAAAACTGCTGAAAGAATATTACAGGAAGTACTCCAAGCTCGAGGAAAAAATAGAGGAAGAATGGAAATACGCGAGCAAAGAAGCGGACGAGATGCTGGATGAATATTAAGCGCGGGACGTAAGGCGCTCAAAATCAGCCTCGGCCTCGAATGATTCACTTCTTTTCTTCAGCCTGAAATTCCTGCCGCGAATTCTGCCCCAGCTTTTTGTCAATCATTTCTTCGACCTGCTTCGCGGTGACGAATTCAAGGGGATTAATCGCCTGCACGATGTACTTTATCTCCTGCAGTTCCGGCTTCAGCGCGAATTTTGATTCAAGCGAGGAAAACTGCGAAGCGAGATCCGAAAGCTGGTTCGCCTGCTTCTCGAGCTTCTCCGAGAAAGCGGAAAGCGATTGCTCCAGCTGCGCGCTTTTCTCGGAGGGATTCCCCCCGGACTGCGCGCCTTCCAAGTCCTTGAGGCGCTTGTTCAGCACTATTATGTTCCTGCTCAGGATTTTCTCGTTGCGCACAAGGTGCTCGATTTTCTGCGAGATTATGAGAATCGCGGAATTGAGCGCCCTTATGTCCGAGCCGATTCCCTGCACGGGATACGTTTGGGGCGAAGAGCCCGGGTACTGGGGCGAAGAACGCCTCTTTGGAACTGCCTGCGAAGCCAAAAATGCCACCAAATAGGAATAAAAGTTTGAGGAATAAAAAGATATGTGCCATGCAGACGAAAACAAGCCTTCAGGGAAGCATAATAGACACGGACTACTTTCAGGACAAGAAAAACAATTCCGTGATAAGGCTGTTCGTGAAAACCGGAAAAGGAATCGAAATCCTGTGCGACCCTGATTTCAGGCCCTACTTCTACGTTATCGCGGAATCAAACCCCGAAGCGCTGGCAAAAAAAATTCGCAGGGCGGAATTCGGGGAATCCAAGGCAAAGGCAGTCTCGGTGGAAAAAGCCGAAAAGGAAAACGCGGAAAACGCCCTCAAATTGAGCTTCAGGAACACATCGGATTTGGTTACCGCAAGGGAGGAACTGCGTGAGGCGCACGGAATAAGGGAAAGGCGCGAATACGACCTTCCCTTCGCGGAAAGATACCTTACCGACAGGGGGCTCATTCCTTACGCGCTGTACGAATTCCAGGTGCGCGAAGAAAACGGCTTCAAGCAAATTGAAAGCGCAAAACTGGTTTCGGAGCAGGGGTTTCCGCTCAAATCAATCGCATTGGACATCGAGACAAGCCAGGCAATAGGAAGGGAGGAATTCTTTGCGGACCCGAAGAAGGACTTCGTGATAATGGTTTCGTATTCCGACAGGGACTCGCGCGTAATCACGACCCCGAAAGCGCTGGAAAAACTCGGCTTCGTGGACGTGGTGGAAAACGAAAAGGAAATGATTGAAAGCACGAGGGAAATGCTTTTCCGCGAAAAGCCGGACGTTCTGGTGACATACAACGGCGATTCATTCGATTTGCCGTTCCTCAAGGAAAGGGCGCACCAGAACGGAATCAGGTTCGGGTTGGGGCCGCTTGACGAGGAACCGGAAACAAGAAGGCGCGGATTGTACAACGCCTCGCGGATGCGCGGCCTCCAGCACGTGGACGCGTTCCAGATAATAAAAATGCTTTCCGCAATGGACGCGATAAAGCTCGCAAAGTATGATTTGGAATCCGTTTACAAGGCGCTTTTCGGAAAGGAAAAAAACAAAATCGGGCACAAGGAAATCCTCAAAACATGGCGCGAGCAGAAGGGCCTCGAGGAACTCGCAACCTACTCTATGGAGGACGCGCTTGCAACCAAGAAAATCTGCGACGAATACCTCCAGTTTTACATTGAACTGGCGAAAACAATGCGCATCAATCTGTTCGAGGCGACGCGCACGAGAACCGGGGGCCTGGTGGAAAGGATGCTCACGAACCGCTCCTTTGAGCTGAACAGGCTCATTCCGAACAAGCCCAATGAGGGGGAAATGCGCGAAAGGCAGGATTACACCTTTCAGGGCGCGTACGTGAAGGAGCCTATTTCAGGGCTGCACGAGAGGCTCGCGGTGCTGGACTTCAGGAGCTTCCACATGAGCATAATGGCATCGCACAACATGAGCCCGGAAACAATGAACTGCGATTGCTGCAAAGACTCGGGTTTCGTTGTGGGAAACGTGTGGTTCTGCGCAAAGAAAAGCGGCCTGATTACGGGAATCGTGAAGGAACTGATGGAAAAGCGCGCGAAGCTCAGGGCGGAAATGAAAAAGCACGAGGCCGGAACTTCCCGCTACAAGGCATTGTACGCGCAGCAATGGGTGACGAAAATCCTCATCAACAGCATTTACGGCTACATGGGCTTTCCGGGGGCGCGCTGGTACTCAAGGCCGCTCGTGAACGCGCTCTACTCGCTCGTAAGGCAATACATAAAGGAAACCATTGCAAAGGCGGAAAAGGACGGATTCATTGCGATTTACTCGGACACGGATTCGTGCTTCCTGGAACTGCCGGAGGGCAAAACCGAAAAGGACCTGGAGGAATTCGCGAAAAAAATCAATTCAGAGCTTCCCGGAGTGATGGAAATAGAAATCGAGGGCCAATACAAGCGCGGCCTGTTCGTAACCAAGAAACAGGGAAAGGAAGCCGCGAAAAAGAAGTACGCGCTCATAGACTACAAGGACAAGCTCAAAATCGTGGGATTTGAGTACGTGCGCAGGGACTGGGCGAGAATCGCAAGGGACTGCCAGCGCGACGTAATAGAAATAGTGCTGAAGGAAGGGAATCCCGAAAAGGCCGTGCAGATCGTGCGCGAAAGGATTGCGGAACTCCGCTCGGGAAAAACGAAAAAGGACGACCTGGTAATAATCAGCCAGCTCACAAAGAAGCCCTCGGAATACGATTCCGTGGGGCCGCACGTAAGCGCCGCAAAGAAGGCGATTGCAAAAGGAAAAAAACTGCGCTCCGGCTCGCTGATTGAATTCATAATAACCAAGAGGGGAAAAAGCATTTCGGACCGCGCGGTAATAGCGGAGGACGTGGCAGAGGGGGATTACGACGCGGAATACTACATCGAGAACCAGCTTGTTCCCGCGGTAATAAGAATACTTCAGGAGCTGGGTTATTCGGAAGAGGATTTGAAGCAGGGCGGAAGGCAGAGCGGAATCGGGAAATGGGGATGAATCAATGGAAGAAACCGAGGAAAAGAATTACGTGAAGGCGGGAAAAATCCTGCATGAAACCCTTGAATTCGCGCAGAAAAAGGTGAAGCCTGGAATGAGAATGCTTCTCGCCGCGGAAAGCATTGAGGCGAAAATATTCGAATTGGGGGGAAAGCCCGCATTTCCAGTTAACCTTAGCGCGAACAACATTGCCGCGCATTACACTCCTGCCATTGACGATGAAACCGTTGTGGGGGAAAAGGACGTTCTCAAAGTGGATGCGGGAGTGCACATCGAAGGATGCATTGCGGACTCCGCTACCACAATTGACTTCTCGGGCGAATGGGGAAAAATGCTGGAAGCCAACGAAGCCGCGCTCCGGAACGCGCTTTCAATCGTGAAGCCCGGCCTCGAAATAAGGAAAATCGGGAAGGAAATAGAGGAAACGATAAGGAAGGCGGGATTCATGCCAATCCAGAACCTTTCGGGACACACCCTCGAAAAATTCACGGTTCATGCAGGAGTCACTATTCCGAGCATTGACAACAACGATTCAAGGGAACTGGAAAGCGGAATGGCTTTCGCGATAGAGCCATTCGCGTGCAATGGCAAGGGGTATGTGAAAGGCACGAACACGATTGAAATATACGAAATGGAGGCGCGCAAGGCATTGCGCAACACGTTCGCGAGGCAGATTCTGGATTTCGTGGAAAAGGAGTACGGCACTTTGCCTTTCGCCGAGCGCTGGGTGGTAAAAAGCATTCCGGCAACGCAGAGGAAAATGGCTTTGCGCGAACTCGTTTCCTCCGGCTGCCTGAAAACCCATCCCGTGCTGAGGGAGGAAAACATTGTGACCGTGAGCCAGTTCGAGAACTCCGTCCTGATAACCGAAGACGGGGAAACAATCATAACCGTGAAGTGAAAGAATGTCGATTCAAAGGAAGCCATTGCCCAAAAAGCCGGTAACGGTAGCCGTTTCCCCGTACAGAAAAATCGCATACACGCGGGAATTCGGGGGCTTCCTGAAAAAAAACCGCGGGCTATTCGAGCAGTTCCTGCGCATAAGGAAAGAAGGATTGAAGAAATTTTCAATCGGGAAAATTAAAATAAGCGAAATCAACGTGCCGAGGAGTTTCGCCTCAAATTGCTGGAAAGTAGAAAATGAAAGGGAAGCGTTTTTCGTAAAGGAAACCCCGACGTACGAAGAAAGGGCGCTTGACGGCCTCCGCAATCCAAGCGCGGTTGAGGCAATAGCCAGGGGAAACCGCGGATATGCAGGCGCGGAGCAGCTGATGGCGATGAGAAAACTCGAGCAAATCCTGAAAGAAAACAAAACCCGGTTTCCGAATATTAAAATAGCAGAATGGCATTTGGGTTACACCGGAGAAAAAACCAGCCTGTTTGTGGCCAAGTTCTACAATTTGCCCAGAGTAAGCGAGTTGTCGGAAGGAATGCTTCCGGAAAGTATTGATGATGAATTCGAGAAATTCAGGAAATTCGGCAGGCAAACCGGCTTCTTCGATGTGGAACGACGTAACGCGTTTTATGACAGAAATGCGCGGAAAATAATAGTTTTTGACGTCTGGGACCTCAGGAAAAGGGAAAAATACGCATTCCAAGAAAACTCAAGCCCCATCGGATGGGAAGGCAAAGGGACGCGCTGAGCGGGGAACAGAAAATAATTTAAGCACCAAAAACCAGAACCGTTCATGCAAAAGGAAACCCCTCTGCTGGACCGCGATTCGGTTGGTTTCATTCTTGCGGAAGCAGTAAGCATAATCGCGGCAGCCTTCCTATTCAACGCGAGCGGATTCTCATTCAAAAAGGCAATGCTCTTCGGAAGCATGGGGCAGACTATTTCATATGTTTTGACTTGGCAGTTCATTCTTTTCCTCATAATTTTCCCCTTCGCCTTCGCATTGATTGCGTTCAAGGCGCGCTCGGTTGAAAAAAAAGCCCTGCTTGTAAGAGCAATAATCGGCGCGCTGATTGCGGGAATCATTTCCCTTGCGGCTTTTCCCGCATTGCGGGAATACTGGCTCTTCGGAATATTTTACCTTATCGCGGTTTACCTGTGCATTGAAACCGCGAAGCTGAATTTCTTGGAATTGAAGAAATGGGTTCTGCCGAGAACGATGATGAATTCCATGGAAAAGGCGACGATTGCATTGGGATTGGGGGTTTTCGTTTCAATCCTCATTCTCGCGGCTTCCTCGCAGACGGAACTGGTGAAGGATTTGGAGAACACGATTGCGAGCCAGGCGGGAGCCACGCCGGAAGGCATTGCGGATTCGAGCGCGGGAATCCTCGTTCAGGCAAACCAGCAGGTGCTGGCGCAACTGGAAGCGAGCCCGCAGTATTCCGCATTGCGCTCAAGCAGCGCGCCGGAAGCGCGGAACTTCACCACATTCATCGAGGAATGGGACTTGCAGGCAAAAAGCCCCGAGTACAGGGACATGCTCAAATCAGAAATAATGAAGAATCAGGCGGGAAGCGTTTTCGATTTGGTAAAAGGAAGGATTCCGTTCCTCGAAACATTATTGCAATGGTACTGGCTTCTCATAACCGTGAGCCTCGCTTCCGTGTTCTTCTTCATCGCAAGCATAATCTTCAGGCCGCTGTGCGCGCTCTACGGCACGGTCCTCGGCGCGATTCTCGGAAAGGACAACCAATAAAAAGCGCTCGCGGGGCAATAATTCTAGAATGCAATGAACTTTTGCGTAGCAAAAGTTATTTCTTTCGCAAGCCTTTCTTTTCGAAAGAAAGGCTTAAGGCCGGCCCCGTAGTGTAGCCTGGACAGCATCGGAGCTTGCGGAGCTCTGGACCCGAGTTCAAATCTCGGCGGGGTCACTTTAATTGAAGTGAAAGCAATGAAAATAAACCCGAAAAGATTGACGGAAGAAAAACTGATTGAACTCCTCAAATTGAGGGGAAGGGAACAAAAAGAACTCTTTGAAACCGCAAGGAAAATAAGGAAAAAGGAATTCGGGAAAAGCGCTTTCATCAGGGCGGTAATCGAGTCGTCGAGCTACTGCGCCGAGGACTGCCTTTATTGTCCTATGAGGAGAAGCAACAGGCAAACCCCGAGATACAAGCTTGGCTTGGAAGAAATAATCGAATCCGCGCAAAGCGCGATGGATTTGGGAATAAACACGATACTGCTCGAATCGGGAGAAGACAGGTCCGCGGTAAATGTCGCAGCAGAAGCGACCTTGGTTCTGAAGGAAAAAAACGCGGGCGTAATACTGTGCTTGGGCGACCTGAAAAAAGAGGAATTCAAGAAACTGAAGGACGCGGGCGCCGACGCTTACATCCTGAAATTCGAGACGTCCGACGCGCGCCTCTTTGAAAAAATGAGGCCAGGTGCCTCGCTCAAGAAAAGAATCGAAAACCTGAATCTCCTCAGAAAACTCGGGTTTGCGATAAGCACGGGAAACATTGCGGGACTGCCCGAACAAACGGTCCAAAGCGTTGCGCAAGATATTCTGCTGGCGAAAAAAATTAATCCCGCAATGGTGAGCGCTTCGCCTTTCATTCCCGCCAAAACAACGCCTCTGGAAAAAAGCCCGAAAGGAAACGCCAATCTGGCTTTGAACACGATTGCGATTTACAGGATTCTTTTTCCCAAGGCAATCATACCGACTGTGAGCGCATTCAATTATTACCCGAAAATAGGCCAGCTCGGGGGATTCAATGCCGGCGCCAACACAATAACTGTAAACTTCACTCCAAAAAAAAGGAACTTTTCAATATACGCGACCAAAAGAGTCA
>JBAZPA010000036.1:0-9570 GCA_041648435.1 archaeon | reverse complement strand
TTGTTTTTTATTACTAATATTGCGCAAGTGGTTTTAAGCCAAAAAAGGGGCATTTGAATGGTCTGGCAGAATCCCTATGAGGCAACCGGCTTCCTTTTCGGAATCGAGCTCGCATTCATAGTAATCGGCCTGCTCGCCTGCTTCCTCCTTTCGCGCAACAAAAAGGGCGCGTTGTCGCATTACCTCAAAATATTCGTTTTGTTCATGGTTTCCTACAACGTTTTGTACCTCGTCTCGCAAACCGGCCTGATTTACAGGTTTGACAGCCCCATGCTCTTCGTTTTCCCGATAATCGGCTTCTTTTTCACTTACCTCATAACGGAATTCGCTTCAAACTACTTTGAATCCAACCTCAAAACCAACGTTTACTTTCCCCTGCTGTTCCTGATTCTGTGCTTCGTTGCCTACTGGCTCCAGCTTTACGTTTACATCGGCAACATGTCCTTCCTTTCTGGCGGCCAATTGATTCCATTCGACTTCTTTTCGGAACTGCGCAATTCGCCCTTCCTCGTGTTCGTTCTCGCCGGCCTGCTCGGCTGGGTTTCCGCGTTTGCAGTAGAAAAAACAAAGAAAGTCCAGTGAGTTTCCTTTGCGGTTATGAAAGCTTTCATTGAAACCTACGGCTGTTCCATGAATTTTGCGGACAGCCAGGGCATTGCGGGCTTCCTCAAACAAAAAGGCGTTTCCCTTTCCTCCCTTGAAGATGCCGAAGTCGTGATATTCAACGGCTGCTCGGTAAAGGAGCGCACGGAAAACCGCATGCTTTCAAGGCTTGCCAAGTTAAGCGCGCTCTCGGCCAAAACGGCTTCAAGCTGATTGTTTTCGGCTGCCTCGCAAAAACCATTTCCGGAAAAGTAAGCGGAATATCGGATTCAATAATACTCTGCAATGGCTTCAGGGAACTCGCACTCCAATTCGGTTCCAATGCGGAAAACGATTCGCTTTACTTTGATTTTGAGGCGTTCTCCGAAAGCCCGGTTACTGCAATAATTCCAATCAATTCAGGTTGCCTCAACAATTGCACCTTCTGCTCAGTGAAAACCAGCAGGGGCAAACTCCATAGTTTTCCCGTTGAAAGCATTCTCCGGAGATTCAGGCGTGAAATAAAAACGAAGCGCGAAATCTGGCTTACGAGCCAGGACACGGGCGCATACGGCTTTGACATAAATTCTTCCCTGCCGGAATTGCTTGAAGCCCTTCTTTGCGAGGAAGGTGATTTCCGCATAAGAATCGGAATGGCGAACCCGTGGCATTTCAGGCGCATTGAATCCGGGCTCGTGCCCTTGTTCGATGACGAGCGCCTTTACAAATTCCTCCACATTCCATTGCAGTCCGGTTCCGACAGGATTCTTTCACTGATGTGCCGCGGTTACACCGCGGAATACTGGGCCGGGCTCATTGGAAGGCTGCGCGCCTCAATCCCCAGCCTCGCAATTTCAACCGACATAATAACGGGGTTTCCCACGGAAACCGAAAGCGAATTCAATTCCACGCTTGAAGCATTGCTTCGCGCACGCCCCGATACCGTGAACATTTCGCGCTACGGGAAAAGGGATGGCACAATCGCCGCGGAAATGCAGGGCCAAGTGGAAGGAAGAATAAAGTCCGAGCGCTCAAGGGCCGCAAGCGCGTTCGCGTGGAAAATCGCCCTGGAAAACAATTCGGCTTTGGTTGGAGCGAGGCAGAAGGCGCTTGTCTCGGAAACCGGTTCAAGGGGCGGAATGGTCGCAAGAACGAATTCCTACAGGCCAGTGGTGCTTTCAAGCGCAAATCTCGGAGAATTCCTTGAAGTAAGAATAGGCCGCGCTTCCGCGAACTGCCTTTATGCGGAAACCCGCGTTCCCGAGGCGGAAAAAGCGCCTGCAAACGCTTTTAATAAAGTTTAAGTGCATTGATTCATTGAAGCAAAAACTTCCGCGGTAATCGAAATGGAAAACCTGAAAATTTCTCTGATAAACTCCATCAGGCAGTACGGCCTTAACTGGGTGGTTTCCCTGACCTTCGGAATACTCCTTGTCTTCGTGGCATTGTTCCTGCAGTCTGCGAATTCTTTCATTTCCTCGGGAACGATTTTCATGAATTACACTTTCCTCAAGGGTTTCACGGTTTTTTCCCTGCTCGAGGTCGCGCTCCTCGTGGTGTTCCTCTTATTTTTCTCGCTGTTCGTTTCCCTCATGGTTTTCGCGGTGCGCAACAACCTTTCGCACGTGCGCCTTCATTATTACCTCAGCGAGAAAGTCAAGAAGTTCGGCCTGCAGATTTTCGCTTTCTATTTCCTTTATTCCCTAATCCTGCTGGTAATCGGCACGGGAATGATTTCAATCGGCTACACGGTAATGCAGACCAACATCGTTCTTCTCATACTTTCGGTTTTCTTCATTTTCGTTCCCCAGTCGATCGTCGTGGACGAATACGCGCTGGCAGACGCAGTGATGAGCAACTTCGAGTTCATTTCCCGCAATTTCCTTTCGTTCGTTTTCGCAATCGCAGTCTCGATGGTTCTTTTGCTCGTTCTCGGCGCAGTAGAATTCGCATTGGACCAGGTTTACTTCCTCGGCTCCTTCGCCTCGATTGTAATCGCGCTTCTCTTCGTGATTCCCTTCACGGAAATCCTGAAAACCGAGCTGTACATGAAGAAATTCGAACTCGTAAGGTACGCGCACCTGAGGTGAATCCGCCTTAAACCGCTTCAGTTCCCGACCGTTTCCTGAATTCCACTATTTCGTTTCCCTTCTCAAGCAAATCCGCGAGTTCGGCGCGGTTTCCCGCAACCGCCTTTCCGAAAATGCATTCATCCGCGCTGTCCGCGAATTCTTCGTGCCTCAGCAATGAATTTGATTTTTCGAATGCGTTCTGCGCGCTTTGGCTTGAAATTCCGGTTACTGCGCATTTGCTTCCGGTTTCCCTTGAAATTTTTTCTATTGCCTTCTCGCAGAAGGCCCCGACTTCCTTTTCATTGGCTTCCTTTCCCATGAGCGCGGTTGCCGCGCGCCTCGGAAGCGTGACCTGCACAGCGTCTATTCCGCTTTCAATCCACTCGGCCTTCAAATAGTTTTTTTTGGAAAGTATTTCGCGCCTCTGGCCGAAGCATTCCGCAATGCATTTCGCGCGTTCCCTCGCGAGCTCGTGGAATGACTGGATTTGGCCGTCCGAAAGCAATGCAATCCTTTCAAGGTTCAATGCGATTGCGGAAACGATTACCCTTGAGGGAAGAGCGCTTCCGTCTGAAAACGCGAATTTCTGGGTTTCCCCCGAATTCTGGACGAAAAGCGCCCCATTTTCCGCCAATGCTTCAAGGGTTTTTTCGCCGGCAAGCTTCAATTGGTGGTGGCTGTTCACGCACACCACGGGCAGCATGCCTGCATAAACCGGAATTTGTTCAAGCAATTCCAGTGCCGCGGAATTCTCGCCTTCCCTTTCCTCCCTTGAAACGCTTTTTTCCGAGAACAGCGAAACGCAGGCCGAAACCCGCCTGCCCCCGGCGGACGCGCTTATTGCCCTCAAAGAGGCCGAAGCGATTTGCCACTGTTTTTTTCCCTTTCCGAATCCCGCAATGCACGAATTAATGCCGAGCAACGAGGGCATTTCCGAGAAAGCCCGCTTGTGGCTTTCAAGCAATTCGGTTATTCCTGCAACCGTTTCCTCCGCCGAGCCCCCCTTTTCGGGCTCAAGCGCGATTGCGCAGGGCTTTGTGGAATAGTCCCGCAGATGGATTATGTGAATGTCCTTGCCGAAGTGCATTTTTCTCGCTTCCTCCGAAAGCAGGTTCCTTATCGCGTATTCCTCCATCATCCCGCTTTCGTCCGGAATAATCCCGCTTTCAAGCGCGGCCCCGATTTCGTATGCGGGCATTCCCTGCCTTGAATAATTTTTGTGGAATTCCTCCAGGCCATATTCAAGCAGTTTCACGTCCGCCATTTCCCTTATGAGCGCAGTGTTAAGGTTGTTGAGGTTCAGGTCTTTTATTTTGTCCTCGACTTCCAGCGCGATTTTTTCCGCAAGGCTCCTTGATATTCCGGTTTCACGCAACAGCGATTTCGCGATGTTTCCCCTATCGAATGCCTCAATTCTTTGCGAGGAAACGAAAACATTGAGTTTGTTGAATGACGCGTAGGTCTGCGCTGCCTTGGAATTCATTTCGCGCAGCAGGAATACCGCCTTTTTCCTCAGCCTCTGCGGTTCCGCCCCCGGCTCCTCATCCCGCAGCGCCTTCACGATTTTTGCGGTTTCCCACTCGCTTGCCCCCGCCTCCCTGCACTCCAGCGCGATTTTCTCAATGCTTTCGCGAATAGGGCTTTGCTTTTCAAACATAATGGAACTTGGCCGGTGAACGCTTTTTAAGCGCTATGAGAACAGCCAGAAAATCGGTTTTGAAAGCAAACTTTTTTATAGTCGTTTGTTATGAAATTAAATAATGGTTTTTTTTGGCCTTTTGGGGGGAAATGAATGAAAGCCGAGCTTGACAAAATCGACAATAAAATCCTGCAAATGCTTTTGGAGGACGGAAGGGTTTCCTTCAGCGCGGTGGCGCGCGAAGTGAGCCTCACGGACGTCGCGATAAAAAAGCGTTTTGAGCGCCTCAAGCGCAAGGGAATAATAAGCGCTGTTTCCGTTGACCTGAACCTCAAGGTTTTGGGCTACGAGAACCCGATTTACGTCCAAATCCGCACGGACCTGTCAAAGAACAAGGACATAATAAAAAAACTCGGCGGCTTCGATTTCATCGTGGAATTGCACCAGGTTCTGGGCGAGTACAATTTGCTCGCGAAGCTCGTGGTCCCGAACCTTGAAAGCGCCGAGCAATTCATTTCGCGCCTCGGCCTCCTCGACGGGGTCATTGACATGAAAAGCCTCGTCGTGATTTCGGAGCTGAAGAAAACGAATTCGTTGCCGAGTTCCTCACTGCAGAAAACCCTTTCCTGAGTTTTGCATTTTCAGGGGTTGAATCAATGCGCTTGATTATTGCGGAAAAGGCCATCGCCGGCGAAAGAATCGCGTCGCTCCTGGCGGGAAAGAACATTGCGGTAAAAAACTCCGGCGGAGCAAAGCTTTTCGAGTTCGAGGCGGACGGCAAGAAGAACGTCGTTGTGCCATTGCGCGGCCACGTCACGGAAGTGGATTTTCCCCCGCACATGGCGAGCTGGCTCGGCACCGACCTGAAGCGCCTCGCGCAATCCGAATTGCTTTACAATGTTTCCGAAAGGGGAATCGCGGAGCTCGTTTCAAGGATTGCGAAAGACTCCGAAGAACTCGTTATTGCGACCGATGCCGACCGCGAGGGTGAAAGCATAGGCTTTGAAGCAGTAGGATTCGCAAGGAAAACGAATCCTGAAATAAAATTGCGCCGTGCATACTTTTCGGCAATAACAAAGAAGGACATTGATTCCGCGTTCTCCTCCCTTTCAAAGCCCGACCAGCCTTTGGCGGAATCCGCGGACGCAAGGCGTGAGATAGACCTCATCTGGGGCGCGGTTCTCACGCGCTTCCTTTCCCTCACCTCGGGCAGGATGGGAAAGGAATTCCTTTCAATGGGACGGGTTCAGGGCCCCACTCTCGCACTCGTGGTGAACCGCGAAAAGGAGAGAATCGCGTTCGAGCAGAAGGATTACTGGGAACTGGAAGCGGAATTCGAGAAGGGCAAAATGCTTTTCAGGGCATTCCACAAAGAGGGGCGCTTTTGGGAAAAGCAAAAGGCGCTTTCCTCAATGCCAAAAGAAAAAACCGGAATCGTCAAAGGGGTTTATTCCGCAAAAAAAAGCCTCAGGAGGCCCGTGCCCTTCAACACAACCGAATTCCTGCGCGCCGCCACTGCGATAGGATTCAGCGCAGGAGAAGCGATGAGCATTGCGGAAAGCCTTTACCAGCACGGATTCATTTCGTATCCGAGAACCGATAACACGGCTTACCCGCCAAATTTGGACCTCAACGAAATCCTCAAGGAACTGCTTGCCTCAAGCGAGCTCGGAAGCCTTGCAAGAAAAATTCTTTTGCAGGGAAAACTTAATCCCTCGCGCGGAAAGGAAACCCGCGACCATCCCCCGATTCATCCCGTTGGCCTCGCAAGGCGTGAAATAATCGGGGAGCGCAACTGGAAAATTTACGAGCTGGTTGCGAGGCGCTTCCTCGCGACGCTTTCAATTGACGCATTGGTGGAAAGCACTTCGATTGAACTGCTCTTGGGAAAGGAATCTTTCATTGCAAACGGCCAGACAATCCTCGATGCGGGCTGGAAGGAATTCTACCCCTATTCCGCGCTCACGGAAACGATTCTCCCCAGGCTTTCAGCCGGAGACGAAGCCCAATTGAAAAAGCTTGAATTGCTTGAAAAGAAAACAATGCCTCCGGCGCGCTACTCGCAGGGCTCGCTCATAAAGTTAATGGAGGACAAAGGTTTGGGGACAAAGAGCACGAGGCACGAAATAATCCAGAAATTGTTCCAGAGGCAATACGTTTTCGGAACAAAGGCAATCGAGCCAAACAGGATTTCCTTTGCGGTAATAAACTCGCTTGAAAAGCACGCCCCTCAGGTAGTGAAGCCGGACACCACGGCGGAGCTCGAAAGGCGGATGGATGTCGTTGCAGCGGGAAAAATGGAGAAATCCGAGTTGGTGAAGGAATCAAGGGAGCTTCTGCTCGGCCTGCTTGAAAAACTTATTGCGAACAGGCAGGAAATTTCAAGGGAATTGCGTTCGGCCCTTATGGCTGACTCCATAATCGGCAAATGCGCGGCCTGCGGGATCGGGGACCTGGTTGTGCGCAGGGGCAAAACCGGAAAACGCTTTGTGGGCTGCACGAATTACCCGAATTGCACCAACACCTATCCTCTGCCCCAGCTTGGAAAAATAACCGCATTGGGAAAGAACTGCGGTTTCTGCAATGCGCCAATGGTGCGGGTTTCAAGGCAGCGCTTCAAATTCGAGTCCTGCCTCAACATGGATTGCACCACAAAGGACGAATGGAAAAAACAGAGGGCGGAAAGGGAGGCGAAGGCCGCAAACGCAAAGCAGGCAAAGCCCGCTGCCATGAAAGCCGCGGTTGTGAAGAAAACCGCGGAAAAGAATCCGGCTGAAAAGCCCGCCGGAAAGAAACCCGCCCCGAAGCCGGCTGAAAGCGCGGTTGTTGAAAAGCAAATTGAAAAGCTTCCGAAAAAACCCGCAGGAAAAACCACTGAAAAGAAGCCCCGCAAGAAAGCCGTGGGAAAAATCTTGTGAAAGAAATAGGATAGTTGGGTGAGGACGATTTGCCAATCAGGCAAAAGTGAGCCGACCCCAAACCCCAACTAAGTGTTTCAGGTTTTTTTGACGTATCGCGGTTTCTTACATTCCCCCTTGTATGATAATATGCCTTGCTTGAGGTTTATATTTATTTATTGGATTTTGCTATCCAAAAAAGGATACTTATTTAAATTTTAATGCCATTTTTTGTATATTGATGAAATTATGGCTATAAAGATGAGAATTGATGATGAAATCCGCATAAAGCTTTTGGACGCATTGCACAGGCCCCGCTCGGTTGTCCCCAGCGTGAGGCAGATCCAGAATTACACTGAAATGCACAAGGCCACAATAAAGTCGTCCATCGACTTCCTTGAAAAGCAGGGGGTGCTTTACGGCTACGGCCCAAAAATGAATTTCAGGCAAATGGGCTTCAAGCTTGAAGTATTGAGCCTTCTTGAACTTGACATGAACGAAAGGGAAAAATTCGACCAATTCATTGAAATCGCCTCAAAGGACCCGAACCTTTACCTTTGCCAGGGCACGATCGGCGCGGGAAACTTCAACGTTGTCACGAGAAGCATTTACTCGGACGTGGAATCCTTCCACAGGGGGATGCACGACAAATATTACAGCAAAATAAAGGGCTCGTATTCCCTCATAAAAAACCAGCAGCACTTTTACCTTACCGAACCGATTTACAAGTACAAGAGCAGGACGGATTCCGTAATAGAAATAATGAAAAAGGAAAGGGGATTTTAAGGAGCAATTCCCCGATTCGGGGAAAGCAATTCGGTGAAATTTAATGAAACGAAAAATCAAGCTCGGGAAGCCGAAGCGCGCTTCGGGGAAAACCCCAAAGCGCGAAAACCGCAGCGCTTTCCGGAATTCCGCGATTTCGAATTCAGCTTCGGGAAAGCGCTCCGAGTTCCTGGAATTGCTTTCGCGGCCTGTAAAGGGAAGGCAAAAAAGTTTTCCGGAAATCCGTTTTTTTGAAAGCGCGAGCGAATTGCTTTCAATGATCCCTATAAATTCGCCTTTGGCGGTGAAACTTGAAGGCAAATTCTTCGCGAATTACTTTGAGGACAGGAATTCCGCGTACGCGGTGCGCACCTACCGAAAGGGAAAGCTCGAGGCGTTCCTCGTTTTCCTCGGGAAAAGCGCCCCAAAAAAAGAAATCGAAAAGCTTGCGGCGGAAATAACCGGATTCGGGAAAACGGGAAACAAGTCCATCAAGACCGCGGCGAAAGTCGAATTGCAGGCGAAAAAATGAAAGTCGAACTTGACTCGCGCAGGACCGCGATTGCGAACGCGCAGGAATACTTCGCGAAATCAAAGCGCGCGAGGAAAAAGCTCGAGGGCCTAAGAAAGGCGATGGAAAAGCTGAAAGCCAAATCGCTTGAGGCAAAGCCCGTTGAAGCAAAGCCGATTGAGAAAAGGCGCAGGCGCGAATGGTACGAGAAATTCAACTGGTTCTTTTCATCTGAAGGATTCCTTTGCATCGGGGGCCGCGACCGCCAGTCAAACGAGGCGGCGGTGAAAAGGCAGATGTCGGAAGGCGATTTGTACTTTCACGCCGACGTCGCGGGAAGCGCCCACTGCGTGCTGAAAACCAGCGCGAATTCGGCTCCCGAGCGGACATTTGCCGAGTGCGCGGAATTCGCGGCGGTGCACTCCAAGGCGTGGAATGAAAAGCTTTCCTCCGCGGACGTTTACTCCGTTCTCCCGAATCAGGTTTCAAAGTCCGCCCCCGCAGGCGAATCCCTTGGAAGCGGGGCATTCATGATTTACGGCGAACGCAAATGGTTCAAAAAGACCCCGTTGAATTACGCAATCGGGGTTTCCGAAAAGCGGGGAATGCCCGAATTGCAGTCCGGCCCCCTGAGCGCCGTGAAGGCCAACTGCACCGCCTTGGTTGAAATAGTGCAGGGAAAGAAATCCCGCGGAAGCGCCGCAAAAATCGTGCGCGAAATCCTCCGCAGGAAAACCGGAAAGGACTTCGGCCTGGACGAAATAATCGCATTGCTGCCCGGCAATGAGTGCGATGCGAAAAAATAGTTTTTTGGCTTTTTGTCTTAGTGCGGTTTTTATTCTTTTCCGCAAAAACATTCTTTAATCGAAAAAGGTGCAATGCAAAATGATTAATTCCCCGGCCCAGCCCCAGATAAAAAAGGAAGTTATCCTCAAGGTGCAGGAGCCCGAGCCGACCCATGTCGGCAGGAACATAATCACCCTGGACCGCGAGGCGAAGCTCAGGCTCGGCATCACTTCCGGCGACATAGTCGAAATCGAGGGAAAGAAGAAGAGCGCGGCAATAGTGTGGCCCGCGCGCCTCGAAGACGAAGGAAAGGGCGTT